>NZ_JADIJM010000019.1:0-152010 GCF_017355315.1 Achromobacter sp. SD115
CGGCATCTTGAGGAGAAGCCAGTTGAGTAACGTGCTTTGGCAGGGGGTCTTTCCTGCCGTAACGAGTAAGTTCCATGCCGACGAGACCCTCGACTTCGAGGCGATGCGCAAGCACTTCGGTTTCCTGATCGACAACGGCGTCCATGGCCTGGTCACCTGCGGCTCGCTGGGCGAAGCCAGCACCCTGACCCTGGAAGAAAAGCTGGAAGTGACGCGCTGCGCGGTCGAAGTCAGCGCGGGCCGCATTCCCGTCCTGGCCAACGTGTCGGAAACCAGCACCCGCGAAGCGCTGCGCTTCATCAAGGCCGCCGTGGAACTGGGCGTGGACGGCTTCATGCTGATGCCCTCGCTGATCTACGTGGCGGATGCGCGCGAAGCGATGCAGAGCATCCGCACCATGGCCGAAGCGGCGCAGAAGCCCTGCATGATCTACAACAACCCCGTCGCCTACCGCGTGGACCTGAAGACCGAGCACATGGCCGAACTGGCCGACTGCAAGTGGCTGGTCGCCATCAAGGAAAGCAGCGACGACGTGCGCCGCCTGACCGACCTGCGCAATGCGCTCGGCACCCGCTACCAACTGTTCATCGGCGTGGACGACCTGTCGTTCGAAGCGCTGGCGCTGGGCGCCGACGGCCTGCTGGCGGGATTGGTGACCGCCTTCCCGCGCGAGACCGTGGCCCTGTACGACCTGATGAAGGCCGGCAAGTGGCAGGAAGCGCTGGCGCTGTACCAGTGGTTCACGCCGCTCTTGCACCTGGATGTGTCGACCAAGCTGGTGCAGAACATCAAGCTGGCCGAGACGCTGGCCGGGGTGGGCAACGAGCACGTGCGCCGTCCACGCCTGCCGCTGGTCGGGGCCGAGCGCGAACGCTGCGCCGCCATCATCCAGGCCTCGTTGGCCAAGCGCCCCGCGCAGTACCAGTCGAAGTAAGGCCGGGCTCCGGAAGAAGCACGAACCTCCTGGCGCGTGGCGGAGCCGCGACGCGCCAGGGCCTGTCCTCCCGCAAGCCTAACGGACATCATGCAAAGCGACATCATTCTTCAGACCCGGGGCCTGAGCAAGGAATTCCGCGGCTTCGTTGCGGTCAACAACGTCGACATGAGCGTGCGCCGCGGCGCCATCCACGCGCTCATCGGCCCCAACGGCGCGGGCAAGACCACTTTCTTCAATCTGCTGACCAAGTTCCACATCCCGACGCGCGGCGAGATCCTGTACGACGGCGTGGACATCACGCAGGAACGCCCCGCGCAGATCGCCCGCCGCGGCATCGTGCGCTCGTTCCAGATTTCCGCCGTGTTCCCGCTGCTGTCGGTGCGCGAGAACGTGCGCGTGGCCCTGCAGCGCAAGCTGGGCGTGGACTATTGCTTCTGGCGTTCGGAACGCACGCTGGAAAGCCTGCACCATCGTGTCGAGGAACTGCTGGACCAGGTTGGCCTGCGCACGCATCTGGACGTGGCCGCGGGCGACCTGCCCTATGGCCGCAAGCGCACGCTGGAGATCGCCACCACGCTGGCGCTGGAACCCGAACTGCTGTTGTTGGACGAACCCACCCAGGGCATGGGCCACGAAGACGTGGACCGGGTCAAGCACCTGATCAAGCAGGTCAGCGCGGGCCGCACCATCCTCATGGTCGAACACAACATGAAAGTGGTGGCCGACATCTCCGACACCATCACCGTGTTGCAGCGGGGCGAGATCCTGGCCGAAGGCCCCTACGCAACCGTGTCGGAAAACCCGGCGGTGCGCGAAGCCTACATGGGAGCCGAAGATGAATGAAGCCGCCGCTGCTCCCAGCATGCTGGAGATCCGCAACCTGCACGCCTGGTACGGCGAATCGCACATCCTGCACGGCATAGACCTGGACGTAAAGCCGGGCGAATGCGTGACCTTGCTGGGTCGCAACGGCGCGGGCCGCAGCTCCACGCTGAAGTCCATCCTGGGCCTGGTGGGCCGGCGCAGCGGCTCCATCAAGATCCAGGGCCAGGAGACCGTCGGCCTGCCGCCCCACAAGATCGCGCGCCGCGGCATCGGCTATTGCCCCGAGGAACGCGGCATCTATGCGTCCTTGAGCGCCGAGGAAAACCTCATGCTGCTGCCCTCGGTGGGGCCGGACGGCATGTCGGTGGCGGAGATCTACGACATGTTCCCCAACCTGAAAGAGCGCGCCCACAGCCCTGGCACGCGGCTGTCGGGCGGCGAACAGCAGATGCTGGCGATGGCGCGCATCCTGCGCACCGGCGCCCGCCTGCTATTGCTGGACGAGATCACCGAAGGCCTGGCCCCGGTCATCGTGCAGTCCCTGGGCCGCGTGATCCGGCAATTGAAAGAGCGCGGCTACACCACCGTGCTGGTCGAGCAGAACTTCCGCTTTGCCCAGCACCTGGCCGACCGCCATTACGTCATCGAGCACGGCCAGGTGGTAGCGGTGATCGACCGCGCCGAGGTCCGGCAATCGCAGGACAGGCTGAACGCCCTGCTCGGCATTTGAGTTTTCCAGCCACATTCCTTCCGACCGCAGTCCCCTTCCTACACGGAGCGTAGTCAGATGAAATTGAATCGAATCTCAGCAGCGCTGTTCGCCATCGGCATGATCGGCGCCGCCCAGGCCCAGACCAAGGTCAGCGACGACGTGGTCAAGATCGGCGTCCTGACCGACCTGTCCGGCGTCTATTCCGACCTGGCCGGCAACGGCTCCGTGATCGCGGCCCGCATGGCCGCCGAGGAAATGGGCAACAAGGTGCTGGGCAAGCCGGTGGAAGTGGTTTCGGCTGACCACCAGAACAAGCCCGACGTCGCCGCCAACCTGGCGCGCGAATGGTTCGACCAGGGCAAGGTCGACATGATCACCGACTTCCCCACCGCGTCCACCGCGCTGGCGGTGATGGAGATCGCCAAACAGAAGAACCGCGTGACCATGCCGTCGGCCGGCCTGTCCACCGCCATCCTGGGCGAGAAATGCTCGCCGCTGAACGCCCAGTGGACCACCAACACCTATGCCCTGGCCGCCGGCACCGCGCGCGCGCTGGTCAAGGAGGGCAAGAAGAGCTGGTATTTCATCACCGCCGACTACACCTTCGGCCACTCGCTGGAAAAGGACGGCACCGAGGTCATCCAGGAGAATGGCGGCAGCGTGGTGGGCGTGTCGCGCCACCCCTTCCCCGGCAATGATTTTTCCTCGTTCCTGTTGAAAGCGCAGGCCTCGAAGGCGGATGTCATCGCGCTGGCCAACGCCGGCAACGACACCGTCAACGCGGTCAAGCAGGCCAACGAGCTCGGCATCAACAAGAAACAGATCGTGGCGCCGCTGCTCACCTATATCTCGGACGTGCACAGCATGGGCCTGGCCAAGGCGCAGGGCATGTACCTGACCGAAGCCTTCTACTGGGACTATGACGACGCCTCGCGCGCCTGGGCCAAGAAGTTCTTTGAAAAGGCCAAGAAGATGCCGACCGCCTCGCAGGCCGGCGTGTATTCGGCCACGCTGTCGTACCTGAAGGCGATCGAAGCCGCCGGCACCGACGAGGCGCCGGCAGTGATGGCCAAGCTGCGCGAAATGACCATCAACGACGCCGTGATCCGCAACGGCAAGCTGCGTGCCGACGGCGCGCTGGTGCATGACATGCTGCTGTTGCAGGTGAAGACGCCCAAGGAATCCAAGGCGCCCTGGGACTACTACAACGTGAAGTCGGTGCTCAAGGGCGAGGACGTGTTTCCCAAACCCCAGGCCGCGTGTTCGTTGAACAAGACGTAAAGTCGCCACGCGCCGCACGCCTGGCGTGCGGCGCCGGCTGCCCTGGCCGCGGCGCACCGCCGCGCGCTTCCCGGAAATCGACGCGACACCTGTCCGCCCGCCGCCTACTATGTTCGACATCTCGCTTCCCGCCTTGCTCGCCCAACTGCTGGTGGGGCTGATCAACGGCTGCTTCTACGCCATTCTGAGCATGGGGCTGGCCATCATCTTCGGCCTGCTCAACATCGTCAATTTCACGCACGGCGCCCAGTTCATGATGGCGGCGTTCCTGGCCTGGATCGGCTTCACGCAGCTGCCGCAGCTGCTGGGGCCGGGCGTGCAGATCAACTTCTGGGCCGCGCTGATCGTTGCGCCGCTGCTGGTGGGGCTGGTGGGCATCGCGATCGAGAAGACGCTGCTCAAGCGGCTCTACCACCTGGACCATCTGTACGGCCTGCTGCTGACCTTCGGCATCGCGCTGATGATGGAAGGCGGCTTTCGCTACTTCTACGGCATCTCGGGCGTCGGATACGAGCCGCCTGAAGTCCTGCAAGGCGGCTTCGACCTGGGCTTCATGTTCTTGCCGGCCTACCGCGCTTTCGTGGTGGTGGCGTCCCTGGTGCTGTGCTTTGCCACCTGGTATCTGTTCGAGCGGACCCGGCTGGGCGCCATGCTGCGCGCCGGCACCGAAAACCCCAGGCTGCTGCAAGCCTTTGGCGTCAACGTACCGGTGATGATCACCCTGACCTATGGCTTCGGCGTGGCCCTGGCCGGCGTGGCCGGGGTGCTGGCCGCGCCGGTCATGCAGATCAACCCGCTGATGGGGTCGAACCTGCTGAACATCGTGTTCGCCGTGGTCGTGATCGGCGGGCTGGGTTCCATCATGGGCGCCATCGTCACCGGACTGGCCCTGGGCTTGCTGGAAGGGCTGACCAAAGTGTTCTATCCCGAAGCCTCGACGGTGGTCGTCTTCATCGTGATGGCGATCGTTCTGCTGACGCGCCCGGCCGGCCTGTTCGGCAAGGAGAAATAAGGTGCAGCGCATACCCTCCTCGATCCGCATCCTGGCGCTGCTGCTGGTGCCGGCCCTGCTGGTGCCGTTCTTCCCGCAGATCGTCTACCCCGTGTTTGTGATGAAGGTGCTGTGCTTTGCGCTGTTCGCGCTGGCCTTCAACCTGCTGACCGGCTTCACCGGCCTGGTGTCTTTCGGCCACGCCGCGTTCTTCGGCTGGGCCGGCTACGCGGCCGGCGAAATGATGATCCTGTTCGGCGCCCGCGGCCTGCCGCCAGAGATCGCCATGGCCTGCGGCGTGGCCATGGCCGCCGCCATCGGCTACGCGATCGGCTGGCTGGCGATCCGGCGCACCGGCATCTACTTCGCGATGATCACGCTGGCGCTGTCGCAGGTGGCGTACTTCATGGCCGTGCAGGTGGGCTGGACGCGCGGCGAAGACGGCATGCAGGGCATCCCGCGCGGCAAGTTCCTGGGCCTGGTGGATTTGAGCGTCGACGCCAACATGTATTACTTCGCGTTGGGGGTGTTTGTACTGGGCTTCCTGTTTGTCTACCGGGTGATCCATTCGCCCTTCGGCCAGGTGCTCAAGACCATCCGCGACAACGCGCCGCGCGCCATATCGCTAGGTTACGATACAGACCGGTGCAAGCTGCTGGCCTTTGTGCTGTCGGCTGCGGTCGCCGGCCTGGCCGGTTCGCTGAAGGCGCTGGTGCTCCAGCTGGTTGCATTGAACGACGTGTCGCTCGCCACCTCCACGGAAGTGCTGCTGATGACGCTGCTGGGCGGCATCGGCACGGTATGGGGGCCGGTGGTGGGCGCGACGCTGGTCGTCAGCTTGCAGAATTATCTTGCCACCCTGGGCGACATCGTCACCATCGTCATTGGACTGATTTTCGTGTTGTGCGTGTCGTTCTTCCGGCGCGGATTCGTCGGCGAATGGCTGGCCTACGCGCAGTGGCGCAAAACGAAGGAAAACAATAGTTGATGGCAGCAGCAGAATCCAAACGGCGCGCCGCCGATGTCGCCTACGACCAGATCGAAAGCATGATCGCCACGCTGCAATTGCAACCGGGCAGCGCGGTCGTCGAAGCGGATCTGGTCGAAAAGACCGGCCTGGGCCGCACGCCGCTGCGCGAGGCGCTGCTGCGCATGGTGGCAGCCGGGCTGATACGCCCTGAGCCGCGGCGCGGCCTGCGTGTGTCCATGATCCAGCTGGCCGACCACATGGACCTGATCCAGACCCGCCGGGCGCTGGAACAACTGATCGCGGCCAACGCCGCGCGCCGCGCCACGCCGGCTCAGCGCAGCCAGATCGTGGATTGCGCGGCGCAGATGATACGCGCGGCGGAAGGCGGCAATCTCGACGACTACATGCATGCCGATCAGCTGCTGGACCACGTCTGCCACCAGGCCTGCCGCAATGCTTCGGCCGTGAACGCCGTGGCGCCGCTGATCATCCAGTGCCGGCGCTTCTGGTACGCCTACCAGCACGAGGGCGACATTGCCGAAGGCGCGCGCCGCCACATGCTGATGGCCGAAGGCATCGCCACCGGCAACGAGTCCGCGGCCATCAAGGGCGCGGACTCGCTGATGGACTACCTGGAGATGTTCACGCGCAAGGTGATTGACGCGTGACGGCCGGCGCGCCCTGCCCATTGCGGCGGGCCAGCCACTGCAAGACCCGCGGCCGCGAGCGGTCGTACGCCAGGTTGTAGAGGAAGGCGTAGGGAAGATAGAACAGCACCAGCGCGATATCCAGCACGAAGGCCTGCCACAGGCTGATATTGAGCCACCAGGCCGCCAGCGGGATCACGATCAGGATCAGGCCCAGTTCGAAGCCGAAGGCGTGCACCACGCGCAGCCGCAGCGTGCGGGTCCAACCCATGCGGTTCTCGATGCGGTCAAAGCCCGCGTTGTAGATCATGTTCCAGACCAGCGCGATCCAGGCGATCACCGCGGTCAGCACGCCCATTTCAAACAGGGACTTGCCCATGGCCCAGGCGGCCGCCGGGGCGCACAGGCCGATGGCGATGATTTCGAACAGAAAGGCGTGAAGGAAACGTTCTTTGAGGGATTTCTTGGCTTGGGTCATGACCCACCTGCGGTCGGTTGATACTCAGTGGCAGGGATTTTCGACGATATTTCCGTTACCATAAAGATGGTTTTCATCGGAAAAACCGATAACCCATCAGCCCTACCCCAGAGCCTGCCCGCATGCGCCACTCCCTGGAATCCCTGGCGGCGTTCGCCCAGGTCGCCTCCGAAGGCACGTTTTCCGCCGCCGCCCGCAAGCTCGGCAAAAGCCAGTCCACCGTCAGCGAGACCGTGGCCAACCTGGAGGTGGACCTGAACGTCATGCTGTTCGACCGCAGCCAGCGGCAGCCGACGCTGACCGAGGCCGGCCAGGTGCTGCTGGGGCAGGCCCTGCAGGTGCTGGCGGCGAACGACAGGCTGAACCGCAGCGCCAGCCAGTTGGCCGAGGGCCTGGAACCCCGGCTGACGGTGGTGCTGTCCGACACCTTCCAGTCCGAGACCTTCGATACCATGCTCAGCCAGATCGATCAGCGCTATCCGGCGCTGCGCTTCGAATGCCTGATCGCGGAATATGAGGACGTGGTGGCGCTGGTGCAGCAGGGACGCGCTCACCTGGGACTGATGGCCGCGCAGGACAGCTATCCGCCCGACGTGGCGCACGCGACGCTGGCGGAGCTGTCGGAGATCGTCTTGTGCGTGGGCCGCAGCCATCCTCTGGCCAAGCTGCCCCAGGTCACCGAAGACCAACTGAAATCCGAGCGCGCCCTGCGCCTGAGCACGTATGAACTGGGCGACAAGGACGCCGAGCCGGCCTATGCCACCTGGTCGGCGCCCGGCTATCTGATGCTGCTGGAAATGGCCAGCCGCGGATTCGGCTGGACCGAACTGCCGCGCTGGATGATCCAGCGCTTCGGCCAGGACCAACTGGTGGAGTTGAAGGCGCCGGGCTGGCCGCGCCACATCAGAGTGGATGCGGTCTGGTCGCGGCGCCGTGCGCTGGGGCCGGCGGGCGCCTGGCTGCTGCAGAGCCTGACGGGCGGCTAGCGCCGCACGCAACAGGATCTGGAGCCGGTCAGCGCGCCGTGGCGGGCAAGCGCGAGATGTGCACGCCGTTGGCGTTGAGCCAATCACCCAGCTTGGGGCTGGCCAGCACGTCGAATTCCGCGCGGCGCTGGCGCGACATGGCGCAGCCGTCCTGGCTGCCCATCGCCGGATGGCACATGAGCAGGTCGCAGTCGCGCGCGTTGAACAGCCAGTTCTGCAGCAGATCCGCATAGCGGCGCTTGCCGCCTTCGAAACCGTAGACGCCCAGCAGCCGGCGATTGGTGCGCATGCCGTCCTGGCGCGCCTGGCGCGCCAGCGCCGCTGAGCCCAGCGCCCCGATGACGCGCGCCTTGATGGCTTCCTTCAAGGGTATGCCGAACTGCATGCCTGGCGCCGTCTGGCGCAGCCACGGCATGTGCGCTCCGTAGCGGCGCTTGAGCAGCTGCAGCAGGCGTTCGCGGATGCCGGGCAGCTGATGCACGTGCTGGTGGCCATCGACGTAATCCGGCGCGCGGCCGAACGCGGCCTCGAAGGCGTCGAACTGGCGTTCCAGCAGCGCCTCGACCCAGGCGCCGTCCAGCCTGCCCGTGTAGGCGTTGAGGATCAGCCGGCTCAGCGTGGGCATGGGTTCAGCGCCGGGTTCAAGCGCTTCGGTGAAGTTCACGTGCAGGCCGATATCCACGTTCATCTGCGCCAGCCGCCCTGCGTTCGCCGCGAACGAAGGGCCCAGCGCGAGGCAACTGACCGCGCTCAGGCGGCCCATGCCGGCCAGCGCAATCATGCCTTCATCGATGTCGGCATTCATGCCAAAATCGTCACCGCAGACCACGATACGTTTGCTCATCGCTATACCTTTGACTTCCCTTTCATCACAGCCTTCATGCGCGCCCTGCTGCAACAAGTAAGCACCTTCATTGCTGTCGGATGCGCCGCCGCAGCCACCCATTGGGCTGTCGCCGTGGGTTGCGTCGAACTCTTCCGCATGCCGCCCCTGGCCGCCAACCTGGTGGGCTGGCTGATCGCCTTCGCGGTTTCCTTCACCGGCCACTACCGGCTTACGTTCCGACATTCCAAAACTCCCTGGACGGTAGCAGCGCGCCGTTTCTTCTTTGTGTCAGCCATAGGCTTCCTCATCAACGAAGCCGCTTACGCCTGGCTGCTGCACAACACCGCCATCCGCTACGACATCCTGCTCGCGCTGATCCTGCTCGGGCTCGCCGTGGCGACCTTCATCGTCAGCCGGTTCTGGGCATTCCGCCACAAACCCGCTGCCTGAAGGCCGCGTCCACGTCGACGCGCCACATCACGTACTTCACGCTGCTGACCACGGGCGCCAGCCCCTGCAGCGGCGGATAGACCGGGTTGTCCGCCGCGGTACCCCAAACCCAGAAACGCGCTCCTTCCGCCGCCTGGCACAGGCGCGCAGTGAACTCCGTCGGGCTGAGCAGCACCTCCGCGCCCGTCGCGGGATCGAACTGGGCGGCGTCGTACAGTTCCTTGCGCCAGTTGTCGCGCACCGGCACCTCGGGGTTGCGCCAGTCGTCCACCACCCACGCGGGCCGCGCGGCTCTGGCGTACAGCGCCAGATCGAAGGGATAGGTGTGCAGCGACACAAAAGTGTCTTCCGGCCGCGCCTGTTCGCGCACCACCTTGGCCAGGGGCGCGGCGCTGCCGCGCGCATTGTTGGCCGCAACGCCCACCGCGACGACGCAGATGCCTGCCGCCACGGCTGCGCTCAGACGCACCAGGCGCGCGGTGCCTTCGGCATCGGCGCGCCTGGCGCCCTGGATCACTTCCGCCAGCAGAAAGGCCAGCGGCGCCAGCGCCGGCAGGACATAGCCCACGAGCTTGGAGTCCGGCAGCGAAAAAAACACCAGTACGACGGCAAACCACACCAAGGCCAGGCGCCGCAGGCTGCGCGTGGGGCCTTCCCAGAACGCCTTGCGCAGAATGCCGCCGCCCCATAGCGACCATGGCAGACTGAGCCCGACGACCACCGGCAGGTAGAACCAGAACGGCTGCGCGTTGTTGAAACCGCTGGCCGCGAAGCGCTGGAAATGCTGGTAGACGAAGAAATAGTCGTAAAAACCGGGATAGCGCAGTTGCATCAGCACGAACCACGGCGCCGCCACGGCGATGAACGCCAGCAGCGCGGGTGGCCACAGCAACGCGGCCAGGCCGCGCCAGCGCCGCTCCCACAGCAACCAGATCAGCAGGATGGCGCCCGGCAACGCCAGGCCGATCAGGCCCTTGGCCAGAACCGCCAACGCCGCCAGCACACCTGCCGCCACCGACATCGCACGCCAGGCTTGACCGCACTCGATACGCAGCGCCGTATCCACGGCGGCCAGCACGCACAGCGTAATCAGGCCCGCAACCAACATGTCCAGATTCGCAAACTGCGCGCCACCATAGAAAAACGGCAGGGTGGCGAGAACCAGAACGGTCAGCGCGGCGGCCGTGGTATCGCGGTAGCGCCGCACGAAGCAATACAGGGCCGCAACGGCGCCCCACGCGGCAAGCCAGGAAGGCACCCGCGCCGCCCAGGGATGCACGCCGAAGATCGAGAAGGACAGCTCGGTCAACCAGTAGTAGAGCGGCGGCTTGTGGAAATACGGCATGCCGTCCAGCAAGGGCACCGCATGCGAGCCGCTGCGCAGCATGTCCCAGGCCACGCCGGCATAACGTCCTTCGTCCGGCAGCGTCAGCGGCCTGAGCCAGGCCAGGAAGGCAAGCCACGCGCCTATCGCGAGCAGGAAGCGTCCCGCCGGCGGGGTCCAATCGGAACGCCGCCAGAAAGTGGTGGCGGACATGTCAGCTCAAACCTTGGCCCGGCCGGGAAGCCCGGCCCTGGCGGCGGCGCACCACAAACAGCGGGCGGCCCTTCACCTCATCGAAGATCCGGGACACGTATTCGCCCACCACGCCCAGCGAAATCAGGTTCACGCCGGCAAAGAACAGCACCGCCGTCACGATCGTCGTCCAGCCCGAGACCTCGTTGCCGAAGAACAGGTATTCCCCCACCAAGTAAGCCGCATAGGCCAGCGCCAGCATGGCGAAAGCCACGCCGACCAGGCTGACCAGGCGCAGCGGCCAAGTGGTGAAGGCAGTCAGGCCGTCCAGCGCCAGCCGGAACAGGCGCATGCCGCCAAAGCGGCTGTCGCCGTGCATGCGCTCGTCGGGGGTATAGGTCAGGGCCTCGCCCTTGAAGCCGACCCAGGCGTACAGGCCCTTCATGAAACGGGTGCGTTCGGGCAGGGCGATCAGCGCATCCACCACGCTGCGGTCCATCAGGCGGAAATCGCCGGCGTGCGGCGGCACGTCCACGCCGCGCGCGCCGCTCAAAAGCTTGTAGAACCAGCGCGCGCCAGCGCGCTTGGCCCAGGATTCATCGGCGCGCGTCTCGCGCACGGCGTAGACCATTTCGACGCCGGCCGCCCAGCGCGCCAGCATCTGCTCGATCAGCGCGGGGGGATGCTGCAGATCGGCGTCCAGGCAAATCACTGCATTGCCGGTGGCCGCTTCCAGGCCGGCGCTGATCGCGGCTTCCTTGCCAAAGTTGCGCGACAGCTGCACGTAGCGGAAGCCATCGTGCCCGGTCCATTCGGCCATCAGCGCTTCCGTGCCGTCCGTGCTGCCGTCGTCGGCCACGATGATTTCCCAGCTGGTGCACAGCGCTTCCAGGCGGTTGCGCAGCAAGGGCAGCAGCACTCGCAGGTTCTCGCATTCGTTCAGGCAGGGAATCACACAAGTCACGCAGGTGTCGTACGGCACGGGAGCCTGCGCAGCCGGCCACACCGTTTCCAGGGGAAACGATTTGGTCAATACTTGCTGAACGGCGGGTTCGGACCGGAACTGGATGTGCATGGCTTTAGACTCGGATTGCAGGACTATGGCGAGCAGTATGCGCAGCAGGTCGTTGAATTTTCATAAAATGCGCCGCAGCCCGATCAGCCGGTAATCCAGGGCAAATTCTAGGGGTCCGATCCCTGGAAACAATAAAGTCCGGTGAACCTGTGTCCCCAATTTGTGAAGGCCTGTAAAGCCGGGGACCGCGCGCGCATCGGTAAAATGCGCCCGAGTTCTTGTTTTCGCAGGTTGTCATGCAATATCGAGTCCGGCCCATGCGGGCCAGCGACGTGAACGCCATCCTGGCCCTCCAGACCCTGGCCTATCCCGGTTTCCTGCTGGAAAGCGCCGGTTTCTTCCAGAACCGCCTGACGCTCGCCCCCACGCACTGCTGGGTCGCGCAAGCTTCCGCCAATCTGGACGGGTTGCTGGGCTATCTGATCTCCTATCCCTGGGACGCGGGACTGCCCCCGGCGCTGGACGTCGCGCTGACTGCGTTGCCGGCCGATGCCGACCACTGGTTCCTGCACGACTGCGCCGTGGCGCCGTCGGCGCAAGGGTTGGGCGTCGGCCAGGCGCTGCTGCGCGCCGCCGCGGCCAGCGCGCATGAAGGCGGTTTGCGCCGGGCAAGCCTGGTGTCCCTGGAGTCCGCCGTGGGCTATTGGCAGCGCCACGGCTATCAGCCCGTCAGCGCAGACAGCGCCGACCTGGCTGAAAAACTGGCCGGCTACGGGCCACGCGCGCAATACATGTCGCGCGCGTTTCCGCTTTAGCCGCCGCCCGGCCGCGGCGGTCTCCTGCCACGGCCCCGCCCGGCTCCGCGCCGCGCGCCGCTCCCCTGCCCCCATGTACACCGCTATCGCGGCGGACGTAACATAAGCCTCAGTCCGTGTGAGGCGGCAGGGTTCCAATAGCCAGAAAGTTCACCGTGTCCTGACAGGGCGCAAAGGTACCTATGATCTCGCTTACGCCCGTTCAATCGCTGCTGGCATGCTGCCTCGTCCTGGTCATCGGACGCGTGCTCACCACCAGGATCGGCGTCCTCGCCCGCTACAGCATTCCCGACCCCATCGTGGGCGGCCTGCTGTTCGCCGTGCTGGCCTATCTGCTGTCCACCTGGGGCGGCGTTTCCGTCTCGCTTGAAACCAGCATCAAGCCGACCTTGCTGCTGCTGTTCTTCGGCAGCATCGGCCTGACCGCCAACCTCAAGCTGCTGGCCAAGGGCGGCCCCAGGCTGATCGCCTTCCTGCTGGCCCTGATCCCCTTCCTGGTGCTGCAGAACGCCGTGGGGCTGGGCATGGCCTGGCTGCTGGACATGCATCCGCTGATGGGCCTGCTGGGCGGCACCATCACGCTGGTGGGCGGACACGGCACGGGCGCGGCCTATGCCACGCGCTTCGCCGACTTCAACAATATCCAGGACGTCATGGCGCTGGCGATGACCTCCGCCACCCTGGGGCTGGTGCTGGGCGGCGTGGTGGGCGGACCGGTGGCCGAATGGCTCATGCGGCGCCACAAGCTGGCCGGCAGCCTCGACCACGTGCCGGGCGACGGCCACGAGGCCCCGGACCTCATGGAAAACGCGCCTACGTCCACCGCGGGCTCCTACATCGTGTCGCTGACCGCCGCGCTGGTCTGCCTGGTGGTGGGCGGCTACCTGGCCGCGCTGGTCGAGGACGCCCCGGTCAGCCTGCCGAACTTCCTTTGGTGCCTGGCCACGGGCGTGCTGATCCGCAACGGCGGCGAACGACTGGGCCTGAAGCTGGACGACCGCGCCACCGAGATCATCGGCACCATCTCCCTGTCGCTGTTCCTGGGCATGACCATGATGACGCTGGACCTGTCCAGCGTGGCGCGCCTGGCCGGTCCCCTGGCGATGATGCTGGTGGTGCAGACCCTGGTATGCGCGCTGTACGCCGCCTGGGTGGTGTTCCGCATGCTCAAGCGCGACTACGAGGCCGCCATCATGTCGGCCGCGTTCTGCGGCTTCGCGCTGGGCGCGACCGCCACCGCCATCGCCAACATGCAAGCATTGACGCGACGCCACGGCCCGGCGCCGGAAGCGTTTATCGTCGTGCCGGTCACCGGCGCCTTCCTGGTCGACATCCTGAACGTGATCGTGCTGACTTCGCTGATCTCCTTGCCGTTCGTAGGGGGTATGTGACCATGTTCAAACGCCTCGTCATCCTGAGTCTCTGCCTGCTGCTGGCGGCCTGCGGCCGCGCGCCGGATACGGACGCCTTGCGCGCCGACGTCGAGCACAGCCTGACCACCGCCTATGGCGCCGGCCTGTTCCGCATCGCCGAGCTCAAGCGCATGGGATCGGCCTCGGACAACAGCGCCCCCGCGGGCGAAACCCGCCGCGTGGTCTATTACGACGTCGAACTGGACCTGGGACGCAACGTCACTTTGGGCGCCTGGGACCAGCCCGGCGCCGCCGCGCTGGTCACGCTGCTGGGGGCCGGCCCGCGCAGCATCAGCGGCGTGAAATCCGGCGGCAACCAGGCCGGCGACCGCATCGTCGCGCACGCCAGCGCGATCTACCGCAAGGACGGCGATACCTGGAAACTGGTGACCCCGGCCGGATTCAAGGCAGCCGAGGCGCCCAACCTGGACACCGGCGCGCCGCCGCCCGTCACGCGCCAGTTGCTGGATACGCTGGACCAGATCACCCATTCGGTTTCCTATAGCGCCTCCAGCACCGCGCAGCACGTGGTGCAACAGGAGCTGGAACGCTCGGTGGCGCGCATCAACGGCCGGCTGGCCCGCATGCAACAGGGCTACCCGCTGGCCGGCGGCCCGGACCGCGGCGAGTACGTGGCCTTCGCGCGCGCCCTGAGCGACGTGGCGCGCAAGCAGCAGATCCGCGTCTCGCCCCTGATCACTGGCGGCGGCGCCGAGAATATCGCGCTGCTGCGCAGCGGCGACGCCGTGGTCGGGCTGGCCCAGGCCGACACGGCGCGGCTCGCCTACGACGGCAAGGGGCCGTTCGCGGGCCAGGGCCCGTTCACCGGGCTGCGCGCCCTGGGCAGCCTGTATCCGGAACTGGTCCATATCGTGGTGCGCGACGATGCTTCCCTGCGCGGCGTGCGCGACCTCAAGGGCAAGACCATCGCCCTCGGGCCGGAAGGCTCGGCGGTGCGCGCCACGCTGGAAACCGTGCTGGCCGCCCACGGCCTGCAGGCCGGCCGCGACTACAAGGTGGCCGACACACCCTTCACGGAGTCCCTGCCGGCCTTGAACTCTGGCACGGTCGACGCCGCCGCCCAGGTCATCGGCGTACCTGCAACGCCCCTGCGCGACGCGCTGACCCAGGCGCGCCTGAAGCTGCTGCCGCTGGACCCTGCCGCCATCAAGACGCTGACCGCGGCCGAGGACAACGCACTGATGCCGCTGGACATCGCCGCCGGCACCTACCCCAACCAGACGGAAGCGATCCCCACCGTGGGCATGGCCGCGCTGCTGCTCACCACCGCCGACCTGACCCGCGATGAGGCCCTGGTGATCGTGCGCGCGGTTTACGTGACCGGGCAGGACCTGCTGGCCGCCGGATCGGCCCAGGGCGCTCAAGTGGGGCTGGCCACCGCCCGGCGCGGGCTGACCGTGCCGCTGCACGACGGCGCCCAGGAAGGGCTGGCCAAGCTGGAACAGGCCAAACCGCAATAAAGCCGGTTGCGCTTATGATTGCGCTCCCTACCAGGAATTCCCATGAATAAATTCGATCTGCAGAAAAACCAGGCCCTGAAGCTGGCCGGCCAACTCAAGCAAGCCGCCACGCCGGACCGCTTCGGCACCGCCTCGCAAGCGCCCGACCGCCGCGAGCAGCGCAAGCTGGATCAGGCTGCCGGCCTGGTGCCGTTCCCGCTGAAGCTGTCGCAGGCCCACGCCGACAAGCTGCGCGCCCTGGCGGCCGAACGCGGCGTGTCCACCAACGACATCGTGGCCGAAGTGCTGCAAAACGCGCTGGACAAGTAAGCGCATGCACATCTGGGTCGATGCGGACGCCTGCCCCGCAGTCATCAAGGACATCCTGTTCCGCGCCGCCCAGCGCTGGCAGGTGCCGCTGACGCTGGTGGCCAACCAGATGCTTTACACCCCGCCCTCGCCGCTGATCCGCGCGGTGCAGGTGCCGCGCGGCTTCGACGTGGCCGACGCCCATATCGCCGAACGCGCGGAGCCGGGCGATCTGGTCATCACCGGCGACATCCCGTTGGCTGCGCAAGTCCTGGAAAAAGGCGCGCTGGCGCTGAACCCGCGCGGCGAGCGCTATTCGCCGGAAACCATCCGGGAACGGCTGGCGCTGCGGGACATGATGGAAGAACTGCGGGCCAGCGGCGTGGACACGGGCGGCCCGGCTTCGTTCAGCCAGGCCGACCGCAAGGCCTTCGCCAACCAGCTGGACAGCCTGCTGGCGCGCACCGCGCGCAACGCGCAGAAGGGCTGAGTCCCCGGCGGCCGCGACAGGCGGTCAATAGAAGGTGATGTAGGCCTTGTAGATGATCGTGCCCAGGGCCGTGATCAGGCCTACGCCCATCAGCCCCATGCCGAGATTGCGGTCGCGCAGCCCGAAGCCGATCAGCATGAGCGCCACGCCAGCGCCGATGATGATCAACATGGTAGTGGTGTGCTCGGACATGACCTTCTCCTGTTCGCCTACGCCTGGCCCCACGGGCCAAAGCCTTTGTTATCAATGATAGTCAGGCTCGCATGCGATGCGGCTCAATCGATGAGAGTCCGCTTGCGTCAAATCAATCTAAGCGTAATGAAAGGGACGGTTCCGCGCAATGGCTGGCGTCCCATATGCAAAGCACCCCGGGCCAAAGCACTTGGGTTTGAAGGCGGGCTCGATATGTCCGACGCGCGCAAAACAAAAAAGCCAACCTCGCGGCTGGCTTTTTGCTTTGCGTCTTTTTAACCTTGGGACGCCGACAACGATGGGCCTGGGGCCTGCGTTATCTTCCAAGGGTCTTTGGTGGGTAGTACTGGGTTCGAACCAGTGACCCCTGCCGTGTGAAGGCAGTGCTCTACCACTGAGCTAACCACCCCGAAAGAGGCGAAATATTAGCACGTTTTTTTGAACGTGTGCAAGTCGCCTCTGAAAAACCTTATGCGGCCGCCACCGGCGCGTCGATCTTGCGCCAGGTGCACTCCCCGCCCACGGACTTGTCCAGTGCCGCGAGGTAGGTTTCATGCTCGGCCAGTTCCGCTTCGCTGGCCTTGAGCACGGGCAGGCCCGACGCGTCGAACCGGGCCAGCACGACGCCGTTGCCGCCTGCGCCGGCGCCATCGTCCACGTCGATCAGCAGCGCGTCCTGGCCGCGGGTCATGGCCAGCCAGACTTCCGCCAACAGCTGCGAGTCCAGCAATGCGCCGTGCAGCGTGCGGTGGGCGTTGGAGATGCCGAAACGGTCGCACAGCGCGTCCAGCGAATTGCGCTTGCCCGGGAACAACGAGCGCGCATGCAGCAGCGAATCGGTGACCGTCTCGCAGTAGTCGGTGACCGGGCCGCGCCCGGTCTTGGCGAGTTCGGCGTTGAAGAACTTGACGTCGAATGCCGCGTTGTGCGCGATCAGCTCGGCGCCCTGGATGAACTTGACGAACTCGTCCGCGACATCGGCGAAGCGGGGCTTGTCGGACAGGAACTCCGTGGTCAGGCCGTGCACCGCCAAGGCCTCGGGATCGCTGTCGCGGTCCGGGTTCAGGTAGATGTGCAGGTTGTTGCCGGTGCTCATCCGGTTGACCATTTCCACACAGCCGATTTCGACAATGCGATGGCCCTGGGCAGGGTCCAGTCCGGTGGTTTCCGTGTCAAAGATGATCTGGCGCATAACTTATTCCGACGCTTGGGCAGGCGCGGCGGGCTGCGCTTGCGGCGCCGGGGCGGGGTCCGGATGATGCGCTGCGCTGCCGGCCTGGCCGGGTTTCTTGCGTGCGGTGGCAATCAAGGTATAGGCCACCGGCACGACGAACAAGGTCAGTAGTGTACCCAGCATCAGCCCGCCCACCAGAACCCAGCCGATCTGCTGGCGCGATTCCGCCCCCGCGCCCGTGGACAGCGCCAGCGGCACGGTGCCCAGCACCATGGCGCCGGTCGTCATCAGGATCGGGCGCAGGCGCAGCACGCTGGCCTCGACCACGGCCTCGAACAATTCCTTGCCCTCGTCGCGCAGCTGGTTGGTGAATTCGACGATCAGGATGCCGTGCTTGGTGATCAGCCCCACCAGCGTGATCAGGCCGATCTGGCTGTAGATGGACAAGGTGCCGCCGGTCAGCCACAGCGCCAGCAGCGCGCCGGTCATGGACAGCGGCACCGACAGCATGATGATGAAGGGATTGCGCCAGCTCTCGAACTGCGCCGCCAGCACCAGGTAGATGAAGGCCAGCGCCATGGCGAAGACCAGATAGATGCTGCCGGAGGAATCGCGGAACTCGCGCGACTGGCCGTCCAGGTCGGTCACGATGGTATTGGGCAGCACGTCGCGCGCCACCTGGTGCATGTGAGCCAGGACTTCACCCAGGGCGTAGCCCGGCGCCACCGCGCCGTCGATCTTCACGGCGCGCAGGCGGTTGAAGTGGTTCAGCGACTGCGGCGACACGCCTTCGTGCACGCCCAGCAGGTTGTCCAGCTGCACCATGCTGCCGTCGCGCGCCCGGACATAGATGCCGGAGATGTCGGTGGGATTGGCGCGGTCGCGCGGCGTCACCTGCACGATCACGTCGTACTGCTCGCCTTCGTCCTTGTAGCGGGTGACCTGGCGGCCGCCCAGCATCGATTCCAGGGTGCGGCCCACGGTGTCCACATTGGCGCCCACGTCGGCCATCTTGTCGCGGTCCACCCGCACCCGCAATTCGGGCGTGTTCAGGCGCAGGTCGGTGTCCAGGTTGATCAGGCCGGGATACTTGCGCAGTTCGGTCAGGAAGACTTCGGTCAAGCGCGACAGCTCGGCGTACGACGCCTGGCTCATGATGATGAATTCCACCGGCTTGGAACGCGCCGACTGGCCCAGCGAAGGCGGATTGGTCGGAAACGCCCGCACCCCGGGCAGCGAGGCGAACTGCGGCTGCAGCTGCTGCGTGATGGCCTGCTGCTTGCGGCTGCGTTCTTCCCAGGGCTTCAGGCGCAGGATCGCGGTGCCGTCCGTCACCGTGGGAAAGCCCACGGTCACCTGGCTGCCGCTGGCCTCCGGAATCTCGGAATAGAACTTTTCGATGCCCAGCATGCTTTCCAGCGTGTAGTTCAGCGTGGCGCCTTCGGGCGAGCTGACGATGCCGAACACCACGCCGCGGTCCTCGATGGGCGCCAGCTCGCTCTTGACCACCTTGAACAGCACGCCGCTTGCGGCCGCGACCGCCACGCCTATGGCCACCACCAGCCAGCGGTGGCGCAGGGACGCTCCCAGCGCGCGCCGGTAGCCGTTGCTCATGGCATTGAGCCAGCCTTCGATCAGGTTGTACCAGCGGCTGTGGCTGCTCTGATGGCGCAGCAGCACCGAGCACATCATCGGCGTGAGCGTCAGTGCCACGAAGCCCGACACCAGTACCGCGCCGGCCAGCGCCAGCGCAAATTCAATGAACAGCCGGCCGGTGCGGCCGGTGGCGAAGGCCAGCGGCGCGTACACGGTGACCAGGGTCATGGTCATCGCGACCACTGCGAAACCGATCTCGCGCGATCCGCGCAACGCGGCTTCCTTGCGCGGCATGCCCTCTTCGATGTGGCGGAAGATGTTCTCCAACACCACGATGGCGTCGTCCACCACCAGGCCGATGGCCAGCACCATGGCCAGCAGGGTCAGCGTGTTGATGGAAAAGCCGAACAGGTACATCAGCGCACAAGCGCCCACCAGCGACACCGGAATGGTGACGATGGGGATGATGCTGGCGCGCAGGTTGCGCAGGAAGAAGAAGATCACCAGCACCACCAGGACGATGGCTTCACCGATGGTGCGGAACACGGAATCGATGGAGCGCTCGATGAACACCGACGAGTCGTAGGCGATGTTCAGCTTCATGCCGGCCGGCAGGTTCTCGTTCAGACGCGCCACTTCCTCGCGCGCTGCCTTGGACAGTTCCAGCGGGTTGGCGGTGGACTGGCGCGTCACGCCGATGTTGATGGCAGGCTTGCCGTTGAAGCGCGACAGCACGCGGTCGCTGGCGGCGGCGATCTCCACATTGGCCACATCGCGCATGCGCACTGGGTAGCCTTTGACGTTGGCGACGATCACGTTCTCGAACTGCGCGGGCGTCTGCAGGTCGGTGGACGACACCACCGAGAATTCGCGGGCGCGCGATTCGATGCGGCCGGCCGGAATCTCCACGTTCTGGCTGCGCAGCGCGGCCTCCACGTCCTGCACGGTCAGGCCGTAGGCGGCGAGCTTGTCGCGGTCCACGTAGATGCGCATGGACGGCAGGCGTTCGCCGAAGACGCGCACCTCGGCCGCGCCGGGCAGCACCGACAGGCGGGTCTTGATGTAGCGGTTGATGTAGTCCGAGGTCTGGATCGCGGAATACGTACCGGACTCGACCGCGATGTAGATGATGGGCTGGGAGTCCGCCTCGACCTTGCCGATGATGGGTTCATCGATCTCGTCGGGCAGGAAGCGGCGCGCACGCGAGACCTTGTCGCGGACTTCCGCGGCTGCGGCGTCCGGATTGCGCGACAGATTGAACTTGATGTTGATGAGGCTGCGTTCCGAGCGGCTGCGCGAGGTCATCACGTCCACGCCCTCGATGCCGGCCAGCTGGTCTTCCAGCGGCTTGGTCACCTGCGATTCGATCACCTCGGGCGAGGCGCCCTTGTAGGTGGTGTCCACCGAAACGATGGGTTCATCGATCTTGGGGTACTCGCGCACGGTCAGCCGCGAATACGAAATCAGGCCGATCAGCACGATGATCAGCGACAGGACCGATGCGAACACCGGCCGCTTGATGCAGGTTTCCGAGATACGCATTGCGCTACCGCCAGATAGGGAAAAAAGCCGGCGTCACGCGCCGTTGGCCAGAACGGTCACCGCGGCGCCGTCCGTCACCCGTTGCAGGCCCGACACCACCAGCTGGTCGCCCGCCGCCACCCCGGTCAGGATCTCGACGCGGCCCTCGCGGCGCTCGCCGATGGTGACCTCGCGCCGCTCGGCCGCGCCGTTCTTGACCCGGTAGACATACTGCGTCGCGCCCGAGGGCGACAACGCGGCTTCCGGCGCGACCAGCGCCTTGTCCTGATTGAACTGCAGCTGCACGCGGGCGAACATGCCCGGGCGCAGCACCGCATCCTTGTTGGCGACCGTGGCGCGCATCAGGATGGAACGTCCGCCCGCGTCGACCAGCGGGCTGACCGCGTAAACCGTACCCGGCCGCTCCTGGCCGGGCAGCGCATCCATGCGCAGCGTCAATTGTTGGCCCACGCCCACCTTGCTCAGATACATCTCGGGGACGCGGAAGTCCACCTTGAGCGGATCGATCGCCTCCAGGGGAGCCAGGTCCTGGCCCTGATTGACGTAGTCGCCCACCGACACGCTGCGCAAGCCCGCGATGCCACCGAACGGCGCCGAGATCGTCATCTTGTCCAGCCGCGCCTGGGCTAGTGCCACGGCGGCTTCCTGCACCTTCAGCGTGCTGGCCGACTCGTCGCGCGCCTGCTGGCTGACGAAGCCCTTGCCCTGCAACTCGACGGAGCGCCGGTAGTGGCTTTGTGCCAGCGTCAGGTTGGCGCGCGCCTGGGCCAATTCCGCACGCGGCACGGAATCGTCCAGGCGGATCAGCACGTCACCGCGCTTGACCGGCTGGCCTTCCTTGAAATCGATGGACTGGATGCGGCCGGCGACTTCCGGACGCAGCACCACGGATTCGTCGGAGCGCAGGCTGCCCACGGCCGAGATGCCGCGCGCGAAAGGAATCTCTTCGACGGCGGCCACTTCGACCCGGACGGGCGCCGCGCGCGTGACCAGGGGCGCTTCGACGGCGCCGGGTGGTGGACTGACGGTTCCGAAGGCGAGCCAGCGCGGCACAAAAACGCCGAGCGCGGCCCCCGCGGCCAACCCTGCCGCTACGGCGGCGAGCAGTACTGCTTTTTTCATGCGCGAATGTGGCGGTATTGCGGCGCGGGCCTGGCATGCCCCCACGCGGACTGCGCCGCAGGAACTGGAATGAGGGTTGGCACTTTAGCACCCGGATTTACATACTGGAACAATCCTGAAGCCGGATGAAAGAACTAAATCCGCCCCTGAGGGCGGATTTGAGGGTATATCCCGATGCCCTCAGCCCCGCTTGGCCGATTCCACGCCCATATTGGCCAATTGGTCAGCCCGTTCGTTGCCCGGATCGCCGGCGTGTCCGCGGACCCAGCGCCAGGACACCGTATGGCGCTGCACCTGTTCGTCCAGCAATTGCCACAGTTCGACGTTCTTGACTGGCTTCTTGTCGGCCGTCATCCAGCCGCGCCGCTTCCAGTTGGCCAGCCACTCGGTCATGCCCTTCATCACATATTGGGAGTCCGTGTGGATGATGACCGTGCACGGGCGCTTGAGCGCGCGCAGGCCCTGGATGACCGCCAGCAGTTCCATCCGGTTGTTGGTGGTCTGGAGTTCGCCGCCATGCAGCGTCTTCTCGTGGCCCCCGGCGCGCATCAGCACGCCCCAGCCGCCCGGACCAGGATTGCCCTTGCAGGCGCCGTCGGTCCACATTTCCACTTTCTGCTCGTTCGCTTTGTCGTCCTGCATGGTGCTGCCTGGTATTCCTTGCTAAAAAAAATCGGCGCCGCGGCGCGGAGCCATGCCCTTCAGGAGCCGTCGTCCGCCTGGCGGTTGACCACCACCGACGCAGCGCGGGCGCGCTTGGGTTTGGCCTTCTTCCAGGCCGGGCCAATGATACGCATGCCGGCCACCCGCTTGACCGCCGACACCACGTAGACCGCGCCGCCCAGGCTCCACCAGCGGGCGCCCGCCGACTCCAGGAACGACCAGCGCTGCAGCCATTTTTCGCTGCGGCAGGCCGGCGCGTAGCAGCCGAAGTGGCTGGCCTCGACCTCCAGCGACAGCAGCTTGAACCAGTCCTTCAGGCGCGGCAAGGACACCTGGGACGACGGCGGCTGAGGCAGCCAGGGCTCCATGCCGGGCATGCGCGTGCGCGCGCCCCACATGCTCCAGGGATTGAAGCCCGAGATCACGACCCGCCCTTCCGGCACCAGCACGCGCTCGACCTCGCGCAGCACGTTATGGGGTTCTTCAGCGCATTCGAAGGCGTGCGGCAAGATCAGCAGGTCCACGCTCTGGGATTCGAACGGCAGGGCCTCCGGCTCGGCCAGCACCACCCGCGACTGCCAGCTGGCCGCGCTTTCCGCGGACGGAGTCTCGGTACCCACGTAACCTTTGAAGGGCATGCGGTTGGCGCGCAGCAGATTCATGTCCGCCAGACCGACCTGCCAGGCGTAATATCCGAACACGTCCGCGACAGCCGCGTCGAACTGCGCCCGCTCCCAGGCCAGGGCGTACTGTCCCGGCGGCGTCTGGAACCATTCGGCCAGTTCTACAATCGGCGGAGTATCTTCTGCCACGTTTTATTCCTTCGAATCCCATGCAAGCCATGACCGCCCCCACAGGCGGCCGCGATCGCAACGCCGCGGTCTTGCCTCTACCCGCCTTCAACGACAACTACATCTGGGCCATCGTCCACGGCGGCGAAGCCGCCGTGGTGGATCCCGGCGATGCCGGCCCGGTGCTGCAATGGCTGGACCGGACGGGCTTGAGACTGCGCGCCATTCTACTCACGCACCATCACGGCGACCACGTGGGCGGTGTTCCGGAATTGTCCCGCATCGAGGGCATCACCGTATACGGGCCCGCGCATGAACAGCTGCCGCGCTGCGATGTGCGCCTGGCGGAAGGCGACCGCGTGGCGATCCCGGAACTGGACCTGGATCTGACCGTGCTGGACGTGCCCGGGCACACCGCCGGCCACATCGCGTACTACGGCCGGGCAGCCGGCCAGCAGCCGGTTCTGTTCTGTGGCGACACCCTGTTTGCCGGGGGCTGCGGCCGTCTTTTCGAAGGCACCCCAGCGCAAATGCATGATTCTTTAGGGAAATTTGCTGTTTTACCGCCAGATACACAGGTTTTTTGCGCACACGAGTACACTCTAGCGAACTTGCGCTGGGCCTTGGCAGTCGATCCGGCCAACCGCAGCCTGCAACAGTGGCACCAGCAGGCCCAGCAATTACGAGCAGAAGGTCTTCCCACGCTTCCGTCCACGATCGGGCAGGAACGCGCGGCCAATCCGTTTTTGCGCACGCAAGAAGTTGAGGTCGTCCACGCCGCAGAGCGCTGGGCCGGCCACAGCCACGCTACGCCGGTAGAGGTTTTTGCCTCCCTTCGTAAATGGAAGAACGATTTCAAGTGACAGCCTGATGAATCTATCCCGACTCCTTCTGCCGCTCATGCTGGCAGTCCTCGCCGGTTGCGCAGGAACAAAAGCCCCCGATAGCAAGAACCTCACCACCAATTCCCAAGGGCGATACATCGCCCGCGACACGTCCCGGACGGTGGATCTGACCAACCCGCCCGCCGACGCCTGGGACCGCATCCGCCGCGGTTTCGCCATCCCCAACCTGAACACCGACCTCTCGCAGCAGTGGACCGACTATTACGCGTCCCACCCCGAGTCAGTGCAGCGCATGGCGGAACGCGCCGGCAAGTACCTGTATTTCATCGTCGACGAGATCAACCGCCGCGGCCTGCCGACCGAGCTGGCGCTGCTGCCCTTCGTCGAAAGCGCCTACAACCCGACCGCCCTGTCGCGCGCCCAGGCCTCGGGCCTGTGGCAGTTCGTGCCGGCCACGGGCCAGCATTTCAACCTGAAGCAGGACTGGTGGCGCGACGAGCGCCGCGATCCCATCGCCTCGACCAACGCGGCGCTGGACTACCTGGAAAAGCTGTTTGAAATGCAGGGCGACTGGTACCTGGCGCTGGCCTCGTACAACTGGGGCGAAGGCTCGGTGCAGCGCGCCATGGCCAAGAACGAAGCGGCCGGCCAGGGCACGGACTACCTGTCCCTGAACATGCCCGACGAAACCCGCAACTACGTACCCAAGCTGCAGGCGATCAAGAACATCATCGCCGATCCGCAGCGTTATGCGGTGGCCCTGCCCCCGGTCGGCAACACACCCTACTTCGTGACGGTCCAGAAGAACAGCGACATCGACCTGGAAATCGCCGCCAAGCTGGCCGAAATGCCGCTGGACGAATTCAAGGCGCTGAACCCCTCGTTCAACCGCCCCGTCATCCGCGGCGACCACGGCCCGACCCTGCTGCTGCCGGCCGACCGCGTCGAGATCTTCAACGCCAACCTGACCAACTACAAGGGCGACCTCAGCGCCTGGAAGATCTACCACTCGCGTCGCGGCGAATCCTACGCCTCGATCGCCAAGCGTTTCGGCGTGAGCGAAGCCACGCTGCGCCAGACCAACGACATCGGCTCGCGCCAGAAGTCGGCTTCCGGCCAATCCCTGCTGGTGCCGGGCGAACCCGGCACGGGCGGCGTGCAACTGGCCTCGTTGGCGCCGCCGGTGGGCGCCCTGGACTCGGCGCCGTCGGACAACAAGGCCGCCGCCCCGCGCGGCCGCGCCGCGCAAGCGCCGGCCGCCCGCGTCGCCAGCGCCCGTCCCAATGTCCGCACCCACAAGGTGCGCCAGGGCGACACGCTGTTCTCGCTGGCCAAGCAGTACGGCACCTCGGTCGACGCGCTGCGCGCGCTCAACAACATCAAGGGCAGCGCCCTGAAGGTGGGCTCGCAGCTACGCGTGCCGGGCACCAACGCCCGCGGCTGAACGCAGCCGGAACAACAAAAGGCGCGTCCTTGCGGGACGCGCCTTTTTTATTTCAGCTTGCCTGGCTTTTTATTCTAGTACTAGAATAAAAACAATGACCCTGACCGACTCCGAGCTCTTGCTACTAGGCCTCGTCGCAGAAATGCCGCGGCACGGCTATGAACTTGAACAAGTCATCGAAACCCGGGGCATGCGTGAATGGACCCAGATCGGTTTTTCCTCGATCTATTTCGTGCTTGGAAAGTTGGAGAAAGCGGGGCTGGTTTTGGCGGAAGCCCCCGCTGGAACCAAGGCGCGCAAGACGTTTTCGGCGACTGCGGCGGGCCACGAGGCGCTGCTGGAACAGACGATCTCTGCCCTTGGAGCCTATCGCCCCACGCATTCATCCCTTTTGCTGGGGATGATTCATTGGCCAGCGCTGTCTCGCGAGTCAGCGCTGGCTGCGTTGGATAACCGCCTGTCTTCGGTCATGGCCGAGGCAGAAAGGCTCGAACTCATGCGCCGGCAACGGCAACCGATGCCTGATCACATTGAAGTCCTTTTTGACTTTTCCGCGAGCCAACTGGCGGCGGAGCGCGGGTGGATCACCACCACCTTGGATTACATGAGGAGCAAGCCATGGCCGACGAAGGAATGATCGATTTGATCCGCGACAGAGCGATGCTCAGGGCGCTCTACGCCCCCCCGGCGGGGGCTTTCAGCATGGTCGATGTGCCCAAGCTGCCATTCGCAGTCTGGGATGGCGCAGGAGCACCCGAACCGTCGTCCGTCACGGCAGCGATCAAAGGCCTTTACACCGCCATTTATCCCATACGGCGCGAAGCTCGTGAGCGCCTGGGAAAGGCCTTTGTCGAGCCTCCGGTGGAATTGCTCTATTGGGCAGACGATATGCGCGACTTCGCAGCAGGCCATCGCGAGAATTGGCGTTGGCGCGCGCAGATAACCTTGCCTGTGTGGGCGAATGCGGCGTGCCTTGAGGAATCCGCCGCGCAAATGCGCCACGAACTGAACGGTGCGCCAGCGCCGCGCTGGGAGGCGCTGGCCGAAGGAAAGTGCGTACAGATTCTTCATGTGGGCCAAACCAATGATCTGCCCGCCCTGCTTGAAAAGCTCTACGGGGAATATCTGCCGCAAGAAGGTTTGGCGCCGTCAGGGCCGTATCACGAGATCTATCTTGATGATTGGAATCGCACCGCCCCCACGAAACGCAAGGTCATTCTTCGGCAACCCGTGAGCATTCTGCCCAAGTGAGGCCGGACGGCGCGACCAGTCACCATTGCCTGGCCCGCTAGCAGGGCTATGCCGCGAACTGCCCGCTCCATTGCGCCAGCTGGCCCGCCGTGACACCCACGCCGCCGCACAATATGACCGCCACCGAGCGGGCGCTCTTCAGGAACTCCGAGCCGCTGTCCAGCGCCGCCACGGATGCGCCGCAGGCGGGCTCGACCAGGATGCGGTGCTCCAGCAGCACGTCTTCGCAGGCAGCCACCGCAGCGGCGTCCGATACGACGACGCTCTCGATGGGATGCTCTTTCACCAGTTCCAGCGCGCGGTCGCAGACCTGGCGCGCGCCCAATGAAGTCGCAATCGACCTGATCTCGGGCAACAGCACCGGCGCCCCCGCGCTCAGGGCCTGGGCGTAGGAATCCGCGCCGGCGGTCTCGGCCGCGATCACAGGCACCTCGGCCCAGCCATTGCGCCGCAGGCCTTCGACCACGCCGCACAGCAGCCCGCCGCCACCCACCGAGCAGATGACCACGTCCGGCCGCCCGCCCTGCCGGGCCAGCTCGTCGATCATGGTCGCGTGCCCCTCCCACAGCAAGGGGTCATCGAAAGGATGCAGGAACGCGTCCGCCGGCGTCATGAGTTCAAGTGCGTGGGCGTTGGCCTCCATCCAGGAGGCGCCATGCACGATGACTTCGGCGCCCTCGGAGCGGATCAGGCTCTTGGCGCGTTCCGAGGTCGTGGCAGGCACCACCACGGTCACCGGCGTAGCCAGCATGCGGCCGGCGTAGGCCACCGCATAGCCGGCATTGCCGCCGGACGAAGAAATGAAGCGCCGGGCGCCGCGGGATTTGTAGATCTGGCAGGCGTGGCCTATGCCGCGCGCCTTGAACGAGCCGCTGGGCTGCAGCGCCTCCATCTTCAGGCGCACGTCCTTGCCGCTGCGCAGGGAGAAAGCGCGGGATGCGAGCGCCGGGGTTTCGATATGGATTGCCATGTTCTGATTTCTGAAAAAGTGAATCGGGCTGCGGCCTCACGCCGCGCTGGCCACCACGCAGCAGACGTTGCCGGGTACGACGATGCCAGGATGCCGCTTGGCGAAGACGACCCCGCTGGTCCCGTAAAGCAGTTCTACCGGCGCGCGCCGCGGATCGAAGGTCTGGTGGATGCGGCCGGCGGGCTGGCCGGCTTCGACGGCCTCGCCATGCCGATGGTAAGCCTCGAACACGCCCCGCTCCAAAGCGATGACGTAGGACTTCGCGCCGCTGACCTTGTACAGGGGCGCGGGCTGCGCCGCCAGCGGCTGGGTACAGGCCTGGTCCAGCACGCCCCAATGCGCCAGCACGCGCAAGGCGCCGGCGCGGCATAGCGCGAGCGCGCTGTCCGTCACGGTGCCGCGCCCCGCCATCTCGGTGCTGACGCAGGTGAGCCCCGCGGCCACTGCCGTGGCGACGCTGGTGCGCGTGTCGCCCAGCGTATCCAGCAGCACGTTGAACGGCGCGCCAAAGGTCATCACGGCGTCGATATTGCGCTGGGTCTGCTCCGCATCCTTCGACGGCTGCACCAGGGCGCTGGGAATGATGTCCAGGGACGAACCGCCGGAATGCAGGCTCAGGAACGCGTCGCCGCGCGAGAACAGCTGGTCGCTGACGTAGGCGGCAATCTGTTCGGTGATGCTGCCGGCATGGTCGCCGGGAAACGTGCGGTTCAGGTTCTTGCCGTCCAGCGGCGACGTGCGCAGTCCGGCTTCGGCAGCCGGCGCATTGAGCGAGGGCATGACGATCAAACGGCCCCGGACACGGTCCAGCGGCAGGTCGCGGATCAGTTCGCCCAGCACGATCTGCCCTTCGTACTCGTCGCCATGGTTGCCGCCTTCCAGGATGACCGTGGGGCCGTCGCCATTCGCCAGCACCGCCATGGGAATGCGCACCGTGCCCCAGGCGTCGTCGTGAGGCGACTGCGGAATATGCAGGAAGCCCGCCTGCCGGCCCGGCGCGTCGAGATCGATGTCGGTGAAGGCCGTCGCGCACTGCGGGTTGCTCGCGGGCAGGTGCGCGACCCGCCGGTCACGCAACGACGGCGAATCTCGGAAGGTGGCTTTCATCATAGACTTTTTAGGTATACGTTATCGGATCAAATCGGAAAATATAGGTATTTGCAGCCGTCGCAACAAATACTTTTGTTGAGCATTACGTATGCCTGGGAGGCATGGCATGGAGTTGAGGCAGTTGCGTTATTTCGCGGCCGTATGCGCGGCCGGCAGTGTCGCCGGCGCGGCCAAGGCTTTGCATATCGCCCAGCCCGCACTATCCCGCCAGATGATGGCCCTGGAAGAGGAACTCGGCGCGCAACTGCTGGTCCGGCTGCCGCGCGGCGTGGCGCTGACGCGGGCCGGCGAGGCCCTGCTGGCCCAGGCGAAGCTGATGCTGGCGGGCAGCGAAGCCTTGCGGGCGCAAGTCGCGCTGGCGGCCAACGGCAAGGCCGGCTCGCTGAAGATTGGCGTCATGCCCGGCTATGGCTGGCTGCCCGGCCTGGGACAGGCGATCGCCGCCTTGTCGCGCGCCTCGCCCGATACCGACGTGATGGTGGAGCCCGGCCTGTCGGCCTGGCAGCTGGATGCGATCAAGCGCCATGAATTGGACGCGGGCATCGTCGCCTGGCGCTCTCCGCTCGACAGCGAAGTAGAGGGGCTGAAAATCTATGAAGACCGCATGATCCTGGCCATGCCCGCGGCGGTCGCCCGCGGCGCGGGAAGCGTCCGCGCGCTCAAGGATCTGGCCGGCCAGAAATTCATTCTGTTCCCCCGCGCCGGGTCGCCCTCGCACTATGACGCCCTGGTGCGCATCCTCAGGGCCGCTGGCATTCCAATGACCCGGCCGGCTGCCGTGGCGACCGATCTTCCCACCATTCTGGGGCTGGTGTCGGCCGGGCTGGGCTGCGCCGTCATTCCCGCCTCGTTCAGGCAGCACGGCCCCGCTGGCGTCGTCTTCAAGGAGGTCGGCGGCATAGACCTGACGTTCGATCTGGAGCTGGTCTGGCGCGCCGACCAGCGCGATCCCCTGCTCGCCAGCTTCGTGCGCCTGTTCCCGCCGCCCGGGCAACCGTCCTGAAGCGCAATCCGGGTAGATCCGGCCCCGGGTTTTTCATATCGCGAAATCGCGCAAACTCCTTAAAATAGGCGGTCTCCAGAGGGAAAAAATCAAAGGATAGATATATGGGCTTTCTCGCCGGCAAGCGCATCCTGGTCACCGGGGTGCTTTCCAACCGATCCATCGCCTACGGCATCGCGCGCGCCTGTCACCAGCAAGGCGCCGAACTGGCGTTTACCTACGTGGGCGACCGCTTCAAGGACCGCGTGGGCGAATTCGCCGCCGAATTCGGCAGCAAGATCGTGCTGCCTTGCGATGTGGCCGAAGACAGCCAGATCGACGGCGCCTTCGCCGAACTCGGCCAGCACTGGGACGGCCTGGACGGCCTGGTGCACTCCATCGGCTTCGCGCCGCGCGAAGCCATCGCCGGCAACTTCCTCGACGGCCTGTCGCGCGAAGGCTTCCGCATCGCCCACGATATCTCGGCCTACAGCTTCGCCGCCATGGCCAAGGCGGCCCTGCCGCTGATGGAAGGCCGCAACGGCTCCGTGCTGACGCTGACCTACCTGGGCGCCGAGCGTGTGGTCCCGAACTACAACACCATGGGCCTGGCCAAGGCTTCGCTGGAAGCCAGCGTGCGCTACCTGGCCACGGCGCTGGGCCCGCGCGGCATCCGCGCCAACGGCATTTCCGCCGGCCCCATCAAGACGTTGGCCGCCAGCGGCATCAAGGACTTCTCGGCCATCCTGAAGTTCGTGGAAGCCCAGGCTCCCCTGCGCCGCAACGTCACCATCGAAGACGTGGGCAACGTCGCCGCCTTCATGCTGTCGGACCTGGCCGCCGGCGTAACGGGCGAGATCACCCACGTGGACGCGGGCTTCTCGACCATCGTCCCGGGCATGGAAGACTAAGTCCCTGCGCGGCGGGGCCTACGGCCCCAGCCGCGGCAGCCGGCCCGCTCAGGCCGGCTGCACCACCACGGTGGACACTTGCACGTCCACCGCCGTCATCAGCTTGTGTACCGGGCACTTCTCGGCCACCGCCAGCAGTTCATCGATCTGCGCATCGGACAGCTCGCCATTCAGCGTCAGCTTGGCCGTCAGGCGGTAGATGCCCTTGCGCTCCTCGCCGGCATCGCGCACTACCTCCACCCCCACCGATTCCAGCGGCAGACCCTTGCGCTGCGCGTAGACCATCAAAGTCATGGCCTTGCAGCCGCCCAGCGCGGTATCGAAATAGTCGTGCGGATCAGGGCCGGCGCCCTGCGGCTGGGGCATGTCCAGCGGCAGATCGTGGCCTTCGGCCGTGGCGGTGAATTGCAGCGAGTTGGGCGCATTCTGGCGCACGCGGATGCTCATGGGTCCTGTCTCCTGGTAACGGGTCCTGGCGGGCGACCGTCGCGGTCGCCCCAGACCACGTTGTATCACCTGGCGGCGCTCGCTGTACGTCGCCAGCGCAAGCAACTGACTGTAAGCTGAACTTCTAGCCTCCGGGCCGGTCGGATATCTCTATCCGCAATATCTGAGCAAACTTTAAGGGGGCCGCATGAGCGCCAGACAACTCCTCGATCAACTGCTGCAGTCCGGGCAAGGGCTGCTGTCCGACACCACCAACCGCGTGCAGAACGCCACGGGCGGCAAGGGTTCGTCCTTCCTGACCGGCCTGGGCGGCGGCGCGCTGGGCGCGGGCGCCCTGGGACTGCTGCTGGGCAGCAAGAAGGCCCGCAAGATCGGTGGCAAGGTCGCCATGTACGGCGGCATGGCGGCGCTGGGTGCCCTGGCCTACCGCGCCTATGGCGACTGGCAGCGCAGCCAGTCCGGCGCGCCGGCGGCCCCGCCGCAGACGCTGGACCGCCTGCCCGCGCCCCAGGCCGAGCAGCACAGCACGGCGGTGCTGACCGCCATGATCGGCGCGGCCAAGGCCGACGGCCACATCGGCCCGGAAGAACGCAGCCTGCTCGAAACCGAACTGTCCAAGCTGTCTTCGGACGCGCAAGACCGCCGCTGGCTCGAAGCCGAGTTGTCGCGCCCGCTGGATCCTTCCGTCATCGCGCAAGCCGCGCAAACGCCGGAAATGGCGGCCGAGATGTACCTGGCCAGCCTCTTGGTGGTGGACGAGGAAAGCTATATGGAACGCGCCTATCTGGACGAACTGGCGCGCCAGCTCAAGCTGCAGCCGGGCTTGAAGGAACAGCTGGAACAGCACGCCCGGGCCGCCGCGGCCTGAGACCGGGCTGCCTGCACATCGTTTAGTCGGCGCGCAGGCCGATTGCTGCCGTCAGGGCGGTATAGCGGTCGATATCCGCATCGATCATCGCCTGGAATTCGCGCGGCGTGCTGCTGGCAGGCGTAAAACCCTGTTCACGCAGCGCCGCCTGCACATCCGGGCGCTGGACGATCTTCGCAACCGCGGCATTCAGCTTGGCCACCACCGCGGGCGGCGTGGCCGCCGGCGCCAGCAGGCCATGCCATTGATCCAGCGCGTAACCGGGCACGCCCTGCTCGGCCACGGTCGGTACCGACGGCAGCAGCGGCGAGCGCGCCGGCGAGGTCACGGCCAGTGCCCGCAACTTGCCGGCCGCGATCAAAGGCGCGGCGCTGGACGCAGTCACCACGCCCATCGCCACCTGGCCCGCGGTCACGTCCGTAAGCGCCGGCCCGCAACCCTTGTAAGGCACGTGCTGCAAAGGCGCCCCAGTGGCTCGCGCCAGCATCTCGCCCGCCAGATGCTGCGGCGTGCCGTTGCCGCAGGACGCGAACGGCAGCGGCCGGTCCGGCGCGGCCGCGGCCAGCGCCTGGTCCAGGCTGTGCCAGGGCGACGCCGCCGGCACCACATACACCGACGGCACAAAGGCCACATTGATGACGGCCGCGAAGTCCTGCTTGGGCGCGAAACCCAGGTTGCTATAGACACCCGGATTGATCGCGAAGGAACTGTTGACCATCAGCAGCGTATAGCCGTCGGCAGGCGCCTCGGCCACGGCGCGCGCGCCGATATTGCCGCTGGCGCCAGGACGATTCTCCACCACCACCGCCATGCCGAACTGCTCCTGCAGGCTGGCGCCGATGCGGCGCGCCAGCAGATCGGTGCCGCCGCCTGGCGGAAACGTCACCACGATGGTGATGGGATGGGAGGGATACGCGGCGTCCTTGGGCGCTTCGCCCGAAGGCGAATTGCCGCAGGCGGCCAGCGGCAGGACCAGAAACGTAAGAACGGAGCTAAGCAGGCGATTCATGATGCGGGCTTGCAAGCGCCCCTGCACGGGACACGCGCACAGGGACTTGGGCGATGCCGGCCAGAAGCCGGCGAACAGGCTCAGGCGTCCAGGCCGATGTCGAGCACCTTGGCGCTATGGGTAATCCAGCCCACCGCGATCTGGTCCACACCGGTGGCCGCTACCGCGGCGGCGGTTTCGGGCGTGATGCGGCCCGAGGCCTCGGTGATGGCGCGGCCGCGTGCCATGGCGACCGCGCGGCGCAGGTCGTCCAGGCTCATGTTGTCCAGCAGCACCACGTCCACGCCCAGCGACAGCGCCGTTTCCAGCTGCTCCAGCGTGTCCACTTCCAGTTCGATCTTGACCATATGGCCGATACCGGCGCGCGCCCGCTCGACCGCGGTGGCAACCCCGCCCGCTAGGGCGATGTGGTTGTCCTTGATCAGCACCGCGTCGTCCAGGCCGTGGCGGTGATTGCTGCCGCCGCCCACTCGCACCGCATATTTCTGCACGGCGCGCAGGCCTGGCATGGTCTTGCGGGTGCAGGTGACGCGGGCGCCGTAGCCTTCGATGGCGCGGGCGATGGAAGCGGTGGCGCTGGCCACGCCGCTCAGATGGCACAGGAAGTTCAGCGCCACGCGCTCGGCTGTCAGCATGGCGCGGGCATTGCCGCTGATGCGGGCGATTTCCGCCCCCGGCTGCAGCTCGCTGCCGTCGCGCAGCGCGACCTCGAACTTGATGCCCGGGTCCATGGCGCGAAACGCCAGTCGCGCCAGGTCCAGCCCGGCCAGCACGCCTTCCTGGCGCGCGACCAGGCGGGTCTGCGCCGTGGCGTCGGCGGGCACGATGGCATCGGTAGTCAGATCGCCGGCGCGTCCCAGATCCTCGAGCAAGGCCGCGCGCACCAGCGGCTCCAGCATGACTTCCGGCAAGGGAGGAACGGCCAGTCGGGCGACGGTCACAGGCGCTGCGGCTTTAATGCTCATTTTGAGTATTTAATGATTAAAAAAAGGCGCGCAGGGATTGCGCAGTAATTATGCTAGAGACGAGCATAAAGCTTGTCAAGCCTCACATCGCCCGCGACAGCGGCAATTTACTGCCCGCAATAGCGCGCTCCAACAGCACGTCGCGGCGGAAGCGGAACAGTTTGGCCGGCCTGCCGGCCGTGCCGGTGGCCATTTCACCAGTTTCTTCGACCAGCGCCTGCTGCTCGATGAGGCGGCGGAAATTCTGCTTGTGCAGGGCGCGTCCGGCCAGCGCTTCCACGGCCAGCTGCAATTGCAGCAAGGTGAACTGCGCCGGCATCAATTCGAACACCACGGGCCGGTATTTGATCTTGGCGCGCAGCCGGGCGATGCCCGTGGCCAGGATGCGGCGATGGTCGTGGCGCATGGGTTCGCCCGGCACTACGGCGCCCTTGTTCCCGCGCCGCGCGGCTTCGGGCACCAGCCCGGCCTCGAATAGCAACTCGTAGCGCTGCAGCACCATGTCCTCGTTCCATGGCGAGCCGTCCAGCCCGAAGGTGATGGCGGCGCGCTGGCGGCGGCGCATGCGCACGGCCGCATCGGGACTGTCTTCGCACCAGGCGGCCAGGCGCGGCACGATCATTTCCTCCACCAGCGCGGGCGTGCCCGCGCGCCGGTCTTCCCAGGGGAAGTAGCGATACCAGTCCTGCCAGCCGACTTGCGCCACGCCGGTCTCGCCGGCCTCGCGCGTCAGGCCCAGGTAGCTGACCGACATGACGCGCGCGCCCGACTCATCGGAACGGTCGCCATCTGCGAAGGTGTAGAGCTGCTCCACGTAACCCAGCGGGTGATGGGTCTGCTGCTCCACCCAGGCGCGCAGGCCGGCCTGCAACGAACGGTGCGACAGTTCGAAGGGGCCTGCCGGCAAGGCGCGCGCATCGTCGGTCGTCAGCACCCGCGGTTCGCCGTTGGTGACGGCGACCAGCACGGCAACGAGTTCAGCATGGACGGAGCGTTCGACGGATTCAGTCAAGGTAGGCGTATGGAAAGTGAGAAACCGGGCGGCTGGCGGCAAACCGCAGGGCGCTGGAAATTATAAGGGTCGGGCTCCTGCAACAGCCCCTTGCAAACGTGACAGGCATTCCTGCTCCCGGGCGTGCGTGCCGTCCTAAGATGGAAGTGGCAACCAGGCGCGTCGCCATCCCGGGACGCCCGCAAGCGGAGCAGACATCATGTTGAAAACCGCCCCCGATCCGCAGGCGGCCAAAACCGCCGAAACAGAACAACCCGTCGCCGTCGACCCGCGCAAAGGCACCGAAGTGCTGCCGATGGCGGACCACAGCAAGGAGGTTGCCGGCATGCCGCGGCGCGGACGCGCCATTGCGGAACCCGGCGAACCCGGCATCATCACCCCGGAAGATGACGTGCTGGATACTTCTTACGAGAACCGCAAGAGCTAAGCCCTCCCGGCGCGATGGCAAGATGATACGCGAGCCCGAACGCCGCCCGCGCGGCGCTCAGGCCGCGCCGGACAGCGCCTGGAATCCGCGCGCCAGGATCTCCACAAATGCCTCCGTCACCGACGACGGCGCGGTCTGCGCCGGATAAGCCATGCTGACGCGGACCGGCAGGTGCGGCCTGAACGGCCGTATCGCCAACCGGTCCGCGAACACGGCCGCGATGTAGGGATTGACCACGCCCAGGCCGCTGCCGGCGGCGGCCAGCGCGCAGATGGTAGACGAATACGTGGTCTCGATTTCCGAGGCGGGCTGCGCCTGGTGTTCCTGCATGGCGCCGCGCAGCTGCAGATAGACGTCGTCGTCCGCGTTCAACACCAGCAGACGCCGCCCGTCCAGGTCCATGATGCCGACGGACGGTTGCGCGGCAAGCGGATGATCGGGCCGCATCACGCAGACCGCGGCGCTTTCGTGCAGGCCCTGCATTTCCAACTGCGCGCCGTCCAGCGGCGCCGTGGTCACCACCACATCGTAGGTGCCGTGCAGCAGCCCTTCGCGCAGATACTGGCTGCCCACGGTCTGCATATTGATGTGCACGTCGGGATAGCGCTGCGCGAAGGTCTCGATCGCGCCCGGCAGCACGCCCAGCCCCAGCGCCGGCGTGCAGGCCAGCCGCAGCACCCCGCTGCCGCTGCGCCGCATCGCCGCCACGCGATCCTCGATGCGCTCCAGCCCCACGAAATGGCGCTGGACGGTATCGAACAAGTCCTTGGCCTCCCGCGTGGGCCGCAAGCGTCCGCGCTCCATGTCAAACAGCTTCAGGCCGCTGGCCTGCTGCACCTGCGCCAGCAAGCGGCTGACTGAAGGCTGGGTGGTGCGCAGCATCTGCGCCGCGCCGGTCGTGGTGCCGGCCAGCATCACCGCGTGGAAGGCTTCGATCTGGCGGAAATTCAGCGGTCGGCTCATGGTTGGGCAATGTATGGCAATTCTGCATAGCCTATGTTGAAAAAAGAATTTTTTCAAATACCAGCAGGCTCCTACACTGGTTTTCCCAAGGGCGCCGCCAGATGCGCCCCCGCACTATCCAACCTCCCAGGGGAAACCACATGAACTTCCGCCGCTCCTGGCGCCACCTCCTGCAAACGCTGTGTCTGAGCGTGACGGCAGCGACGCTGCCGCTGGCCGCGCACGCGCAAGCCAACTATCCCGACCGGCCGATACGCATCATCGTGCCGTTCACCGCGGGCGGCAGCTCCGACATCCAGGGCCGCCTGCTGGCCGAGCACCTCGGCAAACTCTATGGCCAGTCAGTGGTGGTGGAAAACCGTCCCGGCGCGGGCGGCCATATCGGCGGCAAGTTCGTCGCCGACTCCGGCCCGGACGGCTATACCCTGCTGCTCGGCTCCATCGGCCTGCACGCCACCTACGGGGTCTACAAGAACCTCAACTACCAGCCCGCCCGCGATCTGAAGCTGATCACCATCGTGGCCGAGATGCCGCACGTGGTGGTGGCCAATCCCGCGCTGGAAGCCAACACCCTGGCCGAACTCACCGCCCTGGCAAAGGCCAAGCCGGAAACGCTGCACTTCGGCTCGGCCGGCGTGGGGTCGTCCGTGCATATGGTCGGCGAGCTCTACAAGATGGCGGCGCAGGCGCCCATCGTGCACATCCCGTACCGCGGCAGTTCCGCCGCCACCAACGATCTGCTGGGCGGCCAGATCCAGCTGCTGTTCGAGAACGTGCCCACCACCATCGGCTACATCCAGGCCAAGAAGCTGAAGGCGCTGGCCATTACCGGCGCCACCCGCTCGCCCGCCCTGCCCGACGTGCCCACCGCCGCCGAAGCCGGCCTGCCCGGCTTGACGGTCACCTCGTGGCCGACGCTGGCCGCCAGCAAGGATGTGCCGGACGCACTGGTCGAAAAAATCAGCGCCGACCTGCGCCGCATCTACGCCGACCCCGCCTTCCGCGACGGCCTGGAACGCCTGGGCATGACGCCGGTGGGCAACAGCCCCGCCGAAGCGCGCGAGTTCGTCGAACGCGAACGCGCCCGCTGGAACAAGGTCATCGAGACCGAACACATCACCGCGGGCTGAACGCCTGCCTGGGGCGGCGCCTGCGCCGCCCTTTTTCTTTCCGACTTTATCTCTGCCCCGTCATCCATGAACCGTATGCTCGCCACGCCCATCGCCTGCCGTCGCCTGGGCGCCACGCCGCACCACCATTTCTTCGGCTACTACAACAAAACCGTCTGGCATCGCGACGGCCGCTATCTGCTGGCCAACCGAACGCCATTCAAGGACGCGCTGCTCACGCCCGAACTGGGTGCCGAAGTGGGCTACTTCGACCTGCAGGATGGCGACCGCTACCACGCCGTGGGCAACACCACGGCCTGGAACTGGCAGATGGGCTGCCAGCTGCAATGGCTGGACGGCGAGACCGAGCCGCAGATGATCTACAACTGCCGCCGCGACGACGACAGCGGCTTCTATCCGGGCTTTCGCTCCGCCGTCCACAACGTCGCCACCGGCCAGACCCGCTATCTGCCGCTGCCCATCTACGTCGCCGCACCCAACAGCCGCTACGCGCTCTGCGTGGACTACCGCCGCCTCTACATCACGCACGAGACCATCGGCTACAGCGAACACGCCCCCGGCCCGGTGAGCAACGCCCCGGCCGACGACGGCATCCACGGCATGGATCTGGCGAGCGGCGCGCACCGCCTGCTGGTCAGCTATGCCGACCTGCGCAACTTCCATCCGCGCGACTCGATGGAACGCGCCATCCACTGGGTCAGCCATATCGAGATCAATCCCTCGTCCTCGCGCATCCTGTTCCTGCACCGCTGGACCGAACGCGTGAAGGATGAGACCTGCTTCCTGCACCGCCTGATCACCATGAACGCGGACGGCAGCGACATGCGCCTGCTGGAATGCTCCGACCACCCGCTGCCGCAACTGGCCGACGACTTCGATCCCAGCGCGGTCGGCACCTTCGATTACGAGAAATCCGAATACCAGATCTCGCATCCGCTGTGGCGCGACGACCATACGATCATCGTCTGGGGTCCGCATGACGGCAGCATCCATTACCACCTCTACCGCGACGCGCCCGGCGGCGCGGTGGAGGTGGTGGGCGACGGCGTGCTGACGGAGAACGGCCACATGACCTACTCGCCGGTGAACACGCGCTGGCTGCTGAGCGACACCTATCCGGACCCGACCACGCACGAACGCATCCTGTTCCTCTACGACATGCAGACCGGCCTGCGCCATGCGCTCGGCAGCTTCTACGCCGATCCCCATCTGTCCAAGGAAAACCGCTGCGACCTGCATCCGCGCTGGAGCCGCGACGGCACGCAGGTCTGCATCGACTCCGTGCATGAGGGCGAACGGCAGATGTATGTGCTGGACGTCACGCCCATCGTCGGACCGCGCGGTTAAGACACGCCCAGCCGCCGCCTCGGCCGCGATTCAAGCCGCGACTCCGCCAGGCGGCGGACTACCCAGACCACAGCAAGGACTTCACACTATCGTCACCCCTTTGTAACGACCGACCTTTAACCTCGCTTTCGTTTTGCTTACAGACAACTGAGCGACCCGTTCGCGACACTATGAGGTTGGAATGTCCTACTTGACTGATAAATTGCGCGCTCCCTATCGCGAAGCCCAGGACGAGGTCACCGTGCCCGGGCAGATGTTCGACGAGATCGTCGCCGCGAACCCCCAGCGCCGCACTTTGCTGAAGAACAGCTTCGGCCTGTCAATGCTATCCGTGTTCGGCGCCTCGACCCTGCTGACCGCCTGTGGCGGCAGCGACGATGACGACGACGATTCCCCTGGCACCCAGCCTGGCGAAGGCGGCGAAACCAAGCCGCCCCCCGGCCCCGACTATTCCGTCACGTTCACCCCGCTGGCCGACAAGATCGTCGCCGACACCGTCACCGTACCCGCAGGCTACGTCGCCGAAGTGCTCTATTCCGCCGGCGACAAGTGCATGATCGGCTCGGCCGGCTACGCTGGCGTACCGCAGTCCTATCCCGCCACCGAGACCCAGTCCGGCGGCCAGCACGACGGCATGCACTTCTATGCCCTGCCCGGCGTCGATCCCAACCAGGGCGGCCTGCTGGTGCTGAACCATGAAGCGCTGGACGACGAGACCCTAGACCAGAGCGTCGAAGGCGTGAAGACCCGCCTGTCCAACGTCGGCGTGTCCGTCGTCGAAATCGCCCGTAGCGCCAACGGCGCATGGGCCGTCAAGACCGACTCGCGCTACAACAAGCGCTACACCGGCAACACCGTCTACAACGTCAGCGGCCCGGCCAAATCGGTGGTCGGCGACACCGTCGTCGGCACCCTGAACAACTGTTCCAGCGGCGACACGCCCTGGGGCACCTACCTGACCTGCGAAGAGACGCTCAACAACTACCACTACAAGACCGGCGACGCCGGCAAGCCGGCCGATGAAGGCTACGGCTGGGTAGTGGAAATCGATCCGCAGAACCCGGACTCGACCGCCGTCAAGCGCACCGCGATGGGCCGCTTCAGCCACGAAAACACGGCCTTCATGCTGGACGAGAACAACCGCGTCGCCTTCTACATGGGCGACGACACCACGCCCGGCTGCATCTACAAGTTCATCCCCACCAAGCCCTACGACCCGGCCAACCGCGCCGCCAACATGGGCCTGCTGGACGAAGGCACGCTGTATGCCGCGCGCTTCAACGACGACGGCAGCGGCAACTGGGTGGAACTGACGGTGGGCAAGAACAACCTGACCGCCGGCGCCACCGACCCGGGCAACTTCACGCAGGTCGCCAGCGGCGCCGTGATCACCGGCAAGCTCATCAACTTCAACACGCAAGCCGACGTGCTGGTCAACACCGGGGCCGCCGCCCGCGTCGCCGGCGCCACGCTGATGGACCGCCCCGAATGGATCACGGTGGGCGTGGACAAGACCGTGTACTGCACGCTGACCAACAATGGCAGCCGCAAGCGCACCAGCGCCGCCAACCCGCGCGTCAGCAACTCGCACGGCCACATCATCCGCTGGCACGAGCGCGGCGATTCGCCGCTGGCTACCACCTTCGAGTGGGACCTGCTGCTGCTGGCCGGCCGCGACAAGGCCGACGGCGCGGCTGCCAACCTGACCGGCAACGTCAACGGCGACACCTTCTCCAGCCCCGACGGCATCCGCGTCGACCCCAAGGGCCGCCTGTGGGTCCAGACCGACGCCGGCACCAGCGCCTCGACCACGGACTTCTTCGGCAATAACTCGATGTACTACATCGACCAGAAGACCGGCGAATCCAAGCGCTTCCTGGTCGGCCCGCTGGGCTGCGAGATCACCGGCATCGCCTACACGCCGGACCTGACCACGTTCTTCATCAACATCCAGCACCCGGATAAGACGTGGAACACCCTGCGCGCAGGCGGCGGCGACGCCCGTTCCGCGACGGTGGTGGTGCGCCGGACGGATGGGAAGCCCGTGGGCGCGTAAGCGTTCTACCGTAAAACGCCGCCCGGCTGCACCAGCCGGGCGGCGTTTTTTTATTCCACGCAAATGAAAAAACCCGCAAGGCTTGAGCGCTTGCGGGTTTTTCGTGCACTGCTTTGCAGTGCGAATTCTGGCGGACAGAGGGGGATTCGAACCCCCGATACGCTTTTGACGTATACACGCTTTCCAGGCGTGCGCCTTCAACCGCTCGGCCACCTGTCCTATTTGCGATTTTCGCCACGGGCAAGCCGCTGCAGAAAATGCGAATCCGCGATTCTAGCAGATTTCGCGCATCATCGACAAGCGGACGAAGAAAAGGGGACGACATGTGCGCCCCCCTTGCCTGCCTGGTCGCTTAAGCCGATGCCGGCGGGTCCTGTTCCCGATAGGAGCTGACCGTGCCGTCCGGCTCCGTCTCTTCCAGACGCACCCTGAAGCCCCACAGCCGGGCCAGATGCTTCATCACCTGTTCGGCATCATCGCCGGCCAGCGGGCGGCCGCGGCTCTTCAGGTGGCGCAGCACCAGCGAGCGATCGGAATCGCGATTGAAGCGAACCACCTGGATGTCCGGCACCTGGTTGTCGCGGTTGTGCTGCGCGGCCAGCAGGCGGCGGATGTCGCGGTAGCCTTCGTCGTCGTGGATGGCGGCGACTTCGAGCTTGGGGTTGGCCTGGTGGTCGGAGATCGCGAAGAAACGGAACTCGCGGATCAGGCGGGGCGACAGGTACTGCGAGATGAAGGACTCGTCCTTGAAGTTGCGCATGGCGAAGTCCAGCGTCTTCAGCCAGTCGCCGCCGGCGATGTCGGGAAACCAGCGCCGGTCCTCGGGCGTGGGCGCTTCGCAGATGCGGCGGATGTCAGACATCATGGCGAAGCCCAGCGCATAGGGGTTGATGCCGCCGTAGCCGCGCTCGTCAAAGCCGCGCTGGCTGACGACGTTGGTGTGGCTTTGCAGGAACTCCATCATGAAGCCGTCATTCACCAGCCCTTTTTCGTGCAGCCGGTTCAGGATGGTGTAGTGCCAGAACGTGGCCCAGCCTTCGTTCATGACCTTGGTCTGGGTCTGCGGATAGAAGTACTGCGCGATCTTGCGAACAATGCGCACCAGCTCTTTCTGCCACGGCGCGAGCTTGGGCGAGTACTTCTCGATGAAGTACAGCAGGTTTTCTTCGGGCTCCGGCGGGAAAACCGAGGCTTCGACGTGCGCATCCTTGTCGGCGTCAAGGCGCGGCAGGGTCCGCCACAGGTCGTTGTATTGCAGGCGCGCGTGTTCCTGGCGCTCGGCCTGGCGCGCGGCCTCTTCCTTGTACGAAATCGGCGTCGGGCGCTTGTAGCGGTCCACGCCATGGTGCGAGAGCGCATGGCAGGAGTCGAGCAGGGCCTCCACCGCATCAATGCCGTAGCGGTCTTCACAGGACATCACGTACTTGCGGGCGAAGACCAGGTAGTCCAGCACGCCGTCCGCGTCGGTCCATTGGCGGAACAGGTAATTGCCTTTGAAGAACGAGTTGTGGCCGTAGCAGGCGTGCGCAATCACCAGCGCCTGCATCGTCATGGAGTTTTCTTCCATGAGATAGGAGATGCAAGGGTTGGAGTTGATGACGATCTCGTACGCCAGCCCCTGCATGCCGCGGCGATAGAACTGCTCGTTGCGGATGAATTCCTTGCCGTACGACCAGTGCGGATAACCGATGGGCAGCCCGGCCGAGGCGTAGGCGTCCAGCATCTGCTCCGAGGTGATGACCTCGATCTGGTTCGGGTAGGTGTCCAGCCCGTATTCGGCGGCGATCTTGGAGATGGCTTCGTCATAGGACTGGATCAGTTCGAAGGTCCATTCGGAACCCTGGGAGATCGGCCGGGCGCTGCCGGCGGCCTCTGGTTCCACGAGCGCTCCCACAATGGCATTCATGCGGTTTCCTTTTTGAACAGGTCATGGAACACGGGGAAGATCTCGCCGCGTTCGCAGATGCGCCGCATAACGAAATGCGGCTCCAGTTTCTGTTCATATTCCGCCCACAGGCTGCTCTTGCGCGCCTCCTGCGAGTCGGGCACTTCGATGTAGGCAAAGTAACGCGTGGCCGGCAGCAGGTGTTCGGCCAGGAAGCGCGCGCTCTTGCCCGCGTCGGCGCCGAACGAATCGCCGTCGCTGGCCTGCGCCGCGTACACGTTCCACGCGGTCGGCGGATAGCGCTTCTCCAGGATCTCGCGCATCAACTCCAGCGCCGACAGCACGATGGTGCCGCCGCTCTTGGGATCGTAGAAGAAGGTTTGCTCGTCGACTTCCTCGGCGTTGTCGGTGTGGCGGATGAAGACCAGGTCCACGTGCTCGTACTTGCGCGACAGGAACAGGTAGAGCAGCGAGAAGAAGCGCTTGGCCAGATCCTTCTTGTTTTCGTCCATGGAGCCCGACACGTCCATCAGGCAGAACATGACGGCGCGCGCCATGGGGATGGCCACCGACACGCGGTTGCGGTAGCGCAGGTCCAGGTCGTCCAGGAAAGGCACGCGGGCCAGACGCTCGCGGCAATCCTCGACGTCCTGCTCCAGCGCCTTGATGTCGTCGGCGCAGGCGCCGGCCTCGCGGGCCTTGGCCAGGCGCTCCTCGGCATCCTCGAGATCGGCGCGCGCCTTCACGCTAAGCGCGACGCGGCGCGCCAGCGACGATTTGAGCGTGCGACTGATGCTCAGCATGCTGGGCGAGCCGGTGGTCGTGTAGCCGGCGCGCTGCCACTTCTTCTGGCTGACCTCGCCCAGCTGGGTACGCGCCATGTGCGGCAGTTCCAGATCCTCAAAGAACAGGTTCAGGAACTCGGCCCGCGACAGGCTGAAGGTGAACTGGTCGACCGATTCGCCTTCGCCCGGTTCGGACCCGCCTTCCCCCTGCCCGCCTTGCGGCCGGTCGAAGGTGTCGCCCTTGGCAAACTCGCGGTTGCCGGGGTGCACCATCTCGCGGTCGCCGCCCTGGCCGTGGTGGAAGGTCGGCTCGGAGATGTCGCGGGCGGGCAGGTTGATCTCGCCGCCCTGGTCCATGTCCTGGATGGAGCGGTCACGGATCATCCCGTGTACCGCCTTGCGGATCTGGTCCTTGTAACGCCGGAGAAAACGCTCCCGGTTGACGGCGCTTTTGTTGCGCCCGTTAAGACGGCGATCGATGAGTGAATTCATGATTCACCTCGCTCAGGAAGACTTCCTCACACGGAGATACCACTCGCACAGCAGCCTGACCTGCTTTTCCGTGTAGCCCTTTTCAACCATGCGATCAACGAAGCTCTGGTGCTTGGACTTGTCCTCGGCCGAGGCCTTGGCGTTGAACGAGATCACCGGCAGCAGGTCTTCGGTGTTCGAGAACATCTTCTTCTCGATCACTTCGCGCAGCTTTTCATAGCTCGTCCAGGTCGGGTTGCGGCCGTTGTTGTTGGCGCGCGCCCGCAGCACGAAGTTGACGATCTCGTTGCGGAAGTCCTTCGGGTTGGCGATGCCGGCCGGCTTCTCGATCTTTTCCAGTTCATCGTTGAGCGCGCTGCGGTCGAAGCTTTCGCCGGTTTCCGGGTCGCGGAATTCCTCGTCCTGGATCCAGCAATCGGCAAAGGTCACGTAGCGGTCGAAGATGTTCTGGCCGTATTCCGAGTACGACTCCAGGTAGGCGGTCTGGATTTCCTTGCCGATGAATTCGGCATAGCGCGGTGCCAGGAATCCCTTGATGAATTCAAGGTAGCGCCGGCGGATTTCCTCGGGATAGTCCTCGCGGCCGATCCGCTGCTCGAGCACGTACATCAGGTGCACCGGGTTGGCGGCCACTTCCGTCTGGTCGTAGTTGAAGACGCTGGACAGGATCTTGTACGCGAAACGCGTCGACACCCCGGTCATGCCTTCGTCCGTCCCGGCATAGTCCTTGTATTCCTGCAAGGCCTTGGCCTTGGGATCCACATCCTTCAGGCTTTCGCCGTCGTAGACGCGCAGCTTCGAATAGATGCTGGAGTTCTCGGGTTCCTTCAGGCGCGTCAGCACCGAGAACTGCGCCATCATGTCCAGTGTTCCCGGCGCGCACGGCGCGGTGGACAGCGAACTGTGGTGCAGCAGCTTTTCGTAGATGCGGACTTCTTCCGACACCTGCAGGCAGTAAGGCACCTTGACGATGTAGATACGGTCAAGGAACGCCTCGTTGTGCTTGTTGTTGCGGAAGGTCTGCCATTCCGATTCGTTCGAGTGGGCCAGGATGGCGCCGTTGAACGGGATCGCGGAAAAGCCTTCGGTGCCCTTGAAGTTGCCTTCCTGGGTGGCAGTCAGCAAGGGGTGCAGCATCTTGATCGGGGCCTTGAACATCTCCACGAATTCCAGCAGACCCTGGTTGGCCAGGCACAAGCCGCCGGAGTAGCTGTAGGCGTCCGGGTCATCCTGCGAGTGGCGGTCGAGCATGCGGATGTCGACCTTGCCCACCAGCGAGGAGATGTCCTGGTTGTTCTCGTCGCCCGGTTCGGTCTTGGCGATGGCGATCTGGCGCAGCACCGAGGGGTTCAGGCGCACGACGCGAAACTTCGAGATGTCGCCGTCGAATTCCTTCAGGCGCTTCACGGCCCAGGGCGACATGATGCCGCTGAGGTAGCGTCGCGGGATGCCATATTCCTTTTCCAGCGTGTCGCCGAAGCGTTCCGGATGGAACAGCCCGAGCGGCGATTCGTTCACCGGCGAACCCTTCAAGGCGTAGATGGGATAGGCCTCCATCAGCGACTTGAGGCGTTCCGCGATGGACGACTTGCCGCCGCCCACGGGACCCAGCAGATAGAGGATTTGCTTGCGCTCTTCCAGTCCCTGCGCGGCGTGTTTGAAGAACGCGACGATCTGTCCGATCACGTCCTCCATGCCGTAGAACTCCTGGAACGCCGGATAGCGTCGGATGGTCCGGTTGGAAAACAAACGGGAAAGACGTGGGTCGTTGCGCGTGTCCACGATTTCGGGTTCGCCTATCGCCGCCAGCATGCGTTCTGCGGGGCTGGCGTACGCCATGGGATCGCTTTTGGCCAGGTTGAGGTACTCCTCGAGAGAGAGTTCCGATTCCTGCTCTTTTGCATACTGCGACTTGAAGCCTTCGACGATGTTTTGCACGGAAACCTCCTACAACACGCGAAAAATCCAATACGTCCCTACCTGCCCCCATTGTGCCTCAGCGCTCGCGCATTACTAGACAATCTCGCGATAAGCACTGTCGGCCGGATGGTATGTTGCTTTCGCCACACATCAACCAAAGGCATGATCAGGCCCTTTCCAATTAGGCTGCACTCTTCGGATACAAGTTCCGTCAGGGAATGCAACTTAAGTGAATAAGTTCACTCGTCCGGTTTCAGCATATCGCTGTATGCGCGCATGCATGATGCGGTCGCACATGAAATGCTCAGCAATGATTTGAAGGGAAGAGCGATGTCCCGGGGATTCTTATGATGCGGGTACAAACCCGGTGCGCCCGCTATGCGATGGCAGCGGACGGTCTGAACGGCGCGTGGCGTCTTCGTTCAGCAGCATGCCGGTTCGGTTTTGAAAATGCGCCGATAACGCGGCACGGGAATCCGTGGTGACGAGGGCGCGTGGCATTGCATGGAGTAGCCCAACAGTACGTAGCGCCAAGTCATGCGCCTATGCTAAAGCCAATTGACGTTTTTGTGGCAATTCATTTAGCGCAATGCCAAAAATAGTCGCACTGCGCACTTCAAAATTCGTGCAACAGACCTGCGCGGCAAGCGCGCCGACATGCGCAAACTTGATGGCATATCGATAGCGCTTGCGCATCGCGATTGCCCGCAGGCCGCGGATTACGGACGCATGCGCGATTGGCAGCCGCAAGCGCAGAGTGCTAGTACCCCTACGGGCAGCGATAGAATCACGCATTCGAAATGCGCCGCGCATCCATCGCGTTTCTTCCTTTCCGTTCATCATCATCACCGCGTCATGCCTTTCCGATCGTGGCCAGCTGCATGAATGTCCTTGCCAAACGCTGTTCCGCGGCGATTTGCGGCGTCTTGCTGTTGCTTCTGGCCGCTTGCGGCAAACAGGCCGACCTGCCCGGCGACGCCTATGTCTGGCAGCGGGTCTGGACGCCGCCCGTCAGCCAGGCGCTGGCCGGCAACGCCGATGTGGTGCGGGCATGGCGCGTGCTGATGGCGGAGATGAATCCGGATGGCAAATGGTTCACTGCTGCGCCCGATCTGGCCGCACTGGCAGCCGCCAAGCGCCCCGCCATCATGGTTTTGCGCCTGGACGGCCGCGCCGACGCGCTGCCGGTCGCGGATGTGCTTGCGCGGATTGCGGCCGCGCGCAGCGCATGGAGAGACGCCGGCGTCGCCCTGGCCGGCGTCGAAATCGACTATGACTGCCCCACCTCCAAATTGCCCGCCTACGCGGCATTTCTTGAAACCCTGAAGCATGGGCTGGGCCCGGATCTCCCTCTGTCGATAACCGCGTTGCCGACATGGCTGAACGGCTCCGGACTCGACGCGCTGCTCCGGATTCCCGATGAAGCAGTGTTGCAAGTGCATGCGGTGCTGAGCCCCGAACAAGGCTTGTTCAACGCCAAGCGCGCAAGCGCCTGGCTGGCGGCTTTCGCGGACCGCACCCGGCGGCCGTGGCGCGTGGCGTTGGCAACCTACGGCAGCCGCGTGAGCTGGAACGACGACGGCAGCATCGCCGCGGTCGAAAGCGAGCGTTCCTCACTGTTGCCAGGCGGACGCGCCAGCGAGCTGGTGGCCACGCCCGCGTCCATGGCGGCTTTCGTCGACGAGATCCACCGCTCCCGCCCGCGCGGATTGGCGGGCATTGTCTGGTTCCGCCTGCCCACCGCGCGCGACGAACGCGCCTGGAGCCTGGCCACTTGGCGCGCGGTGCTGACGCGCCAACCCCTGCTGCCGGCGCTGGCGGTCACGGCACGCGCGGCGGGCAATAGCGGCTTGCAGGACCTGATACTGTCCAACGGCGGCAACGCCGACGCGGCCCTGCCCTTCGCGATCCGCTGGGACGGCGCCTGCCGCGCGGCCGACGGCATCAACGGCTATACCCTCGAACATGATTCCGGCGGCGCGTTCCTGCGCCGCTCCCAAGACGGCCTGCTGCACGCCGGCGGCCAACGCAATATAGGCTGGATACGCTGTGAAAATGGGCCTTCGAGCTTCCATGTACAACCGTAAATCGCTGGCAGCGCTGCTGCTGTTGACAGGCGTCGGCATCGTCATCGCCTGCGGACCGGAGTTCCCCGCCCAATTGCTGGACGACCGCGCGGCCACGCTGCGCGCCACGCCGGCCAACTCTTTCGGCTACGAAGCCGCCCGCCTTGTCGGCGCCAGCGATGCGCTGCAGGCCCAGGAAGCCTACGAACTGCCGGACGGCAGCTATCAGCAGAACGCCTTGCCGGAAGACCGTGATCCCGCGCTCACACCGGCACAACGGGTCACGACGCGCGCGATGCGGGCGCAGCCCGACGGCGAGCAGGCCTATGCCCTGGGCGCCGGTTTGCCGGAAGCCTTGCGGCTTTACACCGCGGCCGCGGTCGACACGCATGCCGCCCGCGGGGCGGATACCGACCGCCTGCTGGAGCAGGCGCGCGCGCGCTATCGCGCCATCCTCCAATTGCCGCCGCAACAGGCGGCGGCGCGCAGCGTATGGGCCACTTACATGCTGGCTGAAATCGGGGACGAGGCAGAACTGGCGGCCAGCGACGCGGACGCGCAGCGGCAGGCCGCAGCACATGCGTATGCCCGCGTGCGGCAACTGGCGCGCGACGGCGCGCCGGATCCACTGGGTCTGGCGGTGGCCAGCTACGGTCAAGAGGCCCGCCTGTTCCTGGCCGGACCGCAGGGGCAATGCAGCTATATGGAGCTGGTCAACGCCGAGCCCTGCATGGACGCCATCCCCGCTGCCTCGCTCAAGCAGGCAGTCCGCCTGTATGCCGAACAGGCCGCGCGCGACTCCGCCAGCGGCAATGCCTCGCTGCGCATGCTGGCGCAATGGGCCCTGGACGATCCGGCGCGCACGCGCAAGCTGATCGACGATCCGGTCGCGCAACGGTTGCTTGTGGCTTACGCGCTGGCCCGGGTCGGCGACATCGTGAACGGCAGGCCCGACAGCGCCACCGACCCCTACGCCGCCTACGACACGACCGGCCAGGCCGGGTTTGCCGACGCCGCGCAGGGACATGAGGTCACGCCGAATCCGGCGCTGCAATCGCTGGTTGCCGCGCTGGCGACCCAGGATCTGAAGCAGGTGCCGGACGCCGACCGCGTGGCCGCGCTGGCCTACCGCATCGGCCGCTACGACCTGGCGCAAACGCTGGCCGCGCGGCTGGACACGGCCCTGGCTTGGTGGGTGCGCGCCAAATTGGCGCTGCGGCAAGGCGACACGCAAGCGGCGGCCCAGGCCTATGCCCAGGCGGCCAGCGCCTTTCCGCGCGCCGACGGCAGCGTGGAGGCGCCGGGCGCGGCGCGCCTGTTGGGGGAACAAGGCGTGCTGACGCTGTCGCGCGGCCAGTACGTCGAGGCGCTGGACCAGCTGCTGCACGCCACCGTGCCGGAGGTGCCGGGAGGCTTCTGGCAGTCCACACCGTATTGGAACGACGCGGCCTACGTCGCCGAACGCGTGCTGACAACCGCTGAACTCAAGGCCTATGTGGACCAGCACGCACCCGCCGCGGCCGCGTCCATCGGATCGGCGCCGCCAGATCCCCAGCATTTCTACAAATGGCTAGCGGAGCATCCAGTCACCGCGTCCGACCGCCTGCGCCTCCTGCTGGCGCGGCGCCTGGTGCGCGAGGGCTCGATCGCGCAGGCGCTGCCCTATTTCCCCGCTGATTCGGACGCCCGCTACGTCACGCTGGACTATGTCGACGGCAAATTGGAGCTGCGGCAGCAACGAAGCCGGCAGCTCGCCGCCGAGTACGGCGCCGCGTTGCGCAAGGCCGGCAGCGCGTGGGGCCGCACGACGCGGGCCGAAGCCTGGTTCGAAGCCTCCCGGCTGGCGCGGCGTGACGGCATGCAGATCATGGGCTACGAGCAGGAGCCGGATTTCGCGACCTATGGCGGCAACACGACTTATGGCGCGGGGCGCAGCGCGGTCCCCGGCTCGGCGGCCGCTGACGACACCAATCCGCCCGACACGCCAGCGCTGCGCGCCGCGGCCGCGCTGCCGGGTCCATTCGTCACCGAAGAGGAACGCCGGCGCTACGCCGCGAGCGAAGCGCAGCCGTATGCCCGCTTCCATTACCGCCAGATCGCGGCCAATCATGCGTTGCGCGCGGCCGACGAGCTGCCGCGCCGCTCCCAAGCATTCGCCGCGGTGCTGTGCCAGGGCGCCCGATACATCATCGACGATTCGCCCGAACAGGCCTCCGCCATCTACCGGCGCTATATAGAACAGGGCGCGCTGGTGCCCTTCAGCGGCTCTTTCGGCCGCGAATGCGCCGCGCCGGACTTCCAGGCGGCGGCCTGGTTCCACTACACGCAGGCCGAGAAGTCCTGGGACCGCCTGCGCCGCAATCATCCGGGTCTGCTGCTTGCGGCGGCGTTGATGGCGCTGATTGGCGGCGGCGCGGCGGTCCTGGCCTGGCGCCATACCGCGGCGCGTACCGGCCGCAGCGTGGGGCGGGGCTGACGCGGGCGCAGGGCCAGGATCTGTCCGCACTAACTTATAGAAGGCCGGCGCCGGCCCTAGGACAGCTCCGGCAGCGCCACCCGCTGCGTCAGCTGGCTCCAGGTTTCCGCCACCCGGGCGCGCACACGCAGGTCCGCGCCCACTGGCGCGGTCTCGATGAACTCGTAACGCCGGGCTCCGTCCAGGTGCTCCAGCATGGGCAGGCGCACCATGCCGGCCGCGTCGCCCAGCAACACCGGCGCCAGATACAGCAGCAGCTCGTCCACGCAGCCCGCGGCCACCAGCGCGCCGCTCAGACCGGCGCCGGCTTCGACATGGATCTCGTTGAACTGTTCCTGGGCCAGCCAGCGCATCATCGCCGGCAGGTCGACCCGGCCGGGCGCCTCGCCCGGCAGCAGCACCACGCGGGCGTTTTTGGCCTGCAGGCGCGCAGCCTTGGCGGCATCCTCTCGGGCTGTGAAGAGAATGACCTCGGCGCCATCGAACAGCCGCGCGTCTTCCGGAATCTCGAAACGGCCGTCCACCACGGCCTTGCGCGGCTGGCGGGGCGTGTCCACACCCCTGACATTGAGCTGCGGATCGTCCTTCAGCACGGTGCCCATGCCGGTCAGGACCACGCAAGCGCGGGCGCGCCAGCGGTGTCCGTCAGCACGGGCGTCGGGCCCGGTGATCCATTGCGACACGCCGTTATGCAGCGCGCTGCGTCCGTCCAGCGATGCCGCCATCTTCAGCCACACCCATGGCAAGCCGCGGCTCATGCGCGAGATGAAACCCACATTGACGGCCAGCGCCTCTGCGCGGCAAACGCCGGTTGTCACCGCGATGCCCGCTGCGCGCAGGCGCGCCAGCCCCTGCCCGTTGACCAGCGGATTGGGATCGCCGATGGCCACCACCACCCGCGCCGGCCGGGCCGCGAGCACGGCATCCACGCAGGGCGGCGTGCGGCCGAAATGGCTGCAAGGCTCCAAAGTGACGTAGAGCGTGGCGCCTGCCACGGATTCGCCGCGCGCCTGGACGTCGCGCAAGGCGCAGACTTCCGCGTGCGGGCCGCCCGGCGGTTGCGTCGCGCCTTCGCCCAGCACGCGCCCGTCACGCACGATCACGCAGCCGACCCGGGGGTTGGGCGCGGTGGTGTACATGACGGTCTGCGCCAGCGCCAGGGCGCGCCGCATCCAGAAAATGTCGTCGTTGTCGCTGGGAATCATCATGATCAGGATTGTATGTCCGCCACGCGGCGGGCAGACGGTCCGGCGCTGGCTCTCGGCGGCATCGGCCGTGCATGTCCGTTTTGGGCCGACAGCCGTCTTTCGCCGCGCTCGTCCGGGCGCTGGATTGCAGTAAAAATGACGTCACACCTCTACAATTCCCGTTCCAGGAGTCCGGACCATGAAACAAGCACTGATCGTCATCGACGTACAAGACTCTTTCCGGCAACGTCCGTTTTGGGATGAAACCGAGTATCCGGCCTTTGTGGAACAGATCCAGTCCCTGATCGACGCGGCCGAGGCGCAGGACATTCCAGTACTGCAGGTGTTTCACACCAGCGTGTCGAACGACCCCGCCAACCCCTTCTCCATGGCCTCCGGACACGTCAGGACGCTCAAGGAATTGCGCATCGCGCCCACCGCCGTGTTCCACAAGACCGTGCATTCCTCGCTCTACGCCAAGGACGCGGACGGCGCCAGCCTGCAAGACTGGCTGGTAAAGCATGGCATCGAAGGCATCATCGTCAGCGGCATCCGCACGGAGCAATGCTGCGAAACCACCTCGCGCCATGCCAGCGACGCCGGCTACAAGGTGGTGTTCCCCACCGACGCCACCCTGACCTTCGCCATGCAGAGCCCGTCCGGCCAGCACTACACGCCGGCCGAGATCCGCGATCGGACCGAACTGGTGCTGCAAGGCCGCTTCGCCCGCATCGCGCGCGCTGCCGACGCGCTGGCTGCCTAGTGCTGGCGGGAGGGCCGCATGGTTCCGGTGTATTTCGTGCTGACGCGGGGCATCGTGCTGCTGGACGTGGCAGGCCCGGCTGAGGCCTTCCGCGTGGCCAACAAGCTGATTCCCGGCGCCTTCGAGCAGCATTTCTGCGGCCCATCGCGGGAGGTCGAAAGCGGCTTGCCCGGCCTGCATCTGGCGCATATCCAGGCGCTGCCGGCCGCGCTGCCACCCGAAGCGCTGGTCATCATTTCCGGCGTGGTGGGCAAGCCCACGCGCCTGGATGACCCCGACTCGCGCGCCATCATCGACTGGTTGGCCGTCCGCCATCCCGCCGACGGCTTCACGCTGATGACGGTATGCGCCGGTGCGCTCTTCGCCGCCGCCGCCGGCCTGACGCGGCAACGGGACTGCACCACGCACCACACCTGCCTGGAACAGCTGGCCAGCATCGACCCGAGCGCGCGGCTGCATGACAACCGCATCTTCGTCGAGGACGGCAAGCTGGTCAGCAGCGCGGGAATCACCGCCGGCATCGACCTGGCCCTGCACATGGTGTCGCGCCATTGCGGGCCGCGCGTGGCCAGCGAAACGGCGCGCGACATGGTCGTCTACCAGCGGCGCGCGGGCACGGATTCCACGCTGTCGCCCTGGCTCGATCACCGCAGCCATATGCATCCGGGCGTGCACCGGGTGCAAGACGCGGTCATTCGCGATCCGGCGGCGCCCTGGTCGGCGCAATCGCTGGCGGACCAGGCGCATACCAGCGCCCGCCACCTGACCCGGCTGTTCCGCGAACACGCGGGCTGCACGCCGATGGACTACCTCTATCAGATACGCGTGGCGCTGGCGCGCGACCTGCTGCGCGACACCAGGCTGGATCTGGAGCGCGTGGCCGAGAAATCGGGCTTCGGCTCGGCCCAGCACATGCGCCGCGTGTGGCGCAAATTCCAGCCGCTGACGCCCAGCCTGGCGCGTACGGCTCCCACCATGCAATGACGGCGCCGCGGCGCCGTCATTTTCTGCTTCGTTGCCGCGTGGCCGGCCCCGACCCCCTTGCGTCGAGCCCCTGCTAGTCCTTGCGCAGCTTGCCCGGCAGCAGCGGACCCTGCATCTCGCGGATGGCCTCGACGAATTCGCCGATGTCCTCGAAGCTCTTGTAGACCGAAGCGAAGCGCACGTACGCCACCTTGTCGAGCTTGCGCAGTTCGTTCATGACCAGCTCGCCGATGTGTTCGCTGGGAACTTCGCGCAGCCCGCTGGCCAGCAATTGCTCTTCGATGCGCGCGACCGCCGCGTCCACGTCTTCCGTGCTGACGGGGCGCTTGCGCAGCGCCAGGCTCAGGCTGGCGCGCAGCTTGCCGGGGTCATAGTCGCTGCGGCTGCCATTGCGCTTGACGATGGAAGGCATGGCCAGCTCCACCCGTTCATAGGTAGTGAAGCGCTTGTCACAGGACAGGCAGCGACGGCGACGGCGTATGGCGTCGCCCTCTTCGGAGACCCGGCTGTCGACGACCTGCGTTTCGGCATTGCCACAAAATGGACACCGCATGTGTGATCCCTAAAGGCGCTGAGGGCAATAGTTAAGCATATTGTAACGAGGCGCCGGACCGCCAGCACCAATACGGGCTAATCCGCCCCCGTATTTTTTGCCAGGATGCCGCCCCGAAAGCAAAGGGACGGCGCCTTACGGGGCCGTCCCTCATGGAGCGCTACGGCCGGGCCGCAGCCCGCCGCAGGGTTGCTCGATTACTTCTTGCCGTAGACCGGCAGGCGCGAGGTCAGTTCATTGACCTTGGCACGCACGGCGGCGATGTTGGCTTCGTCGCGCGGATTGTCCAGCACGTCGGCGATCAGGTTGGCGGTCAGCTCGGCTTCGGCTTCGGTGAAACCGCGCGTGGTCATGGCCGGCGTACCCAGGCGAATGCCGCTGGTCACGAAAGGCTTTTCCGGATCGTTCGGGATGGCGTTCTTGTTGACCGTGATGTGGGCCTGGCCCAGCACGGCTTCCGCTTCCTTGCCCGTGATGCCCTTGGAACGCAGGTCCACCAGCATGACGTGGCTTTCGGTGCGGCCGGAAACGATGCGCAGGCCGCGCTTGACCAGCGTGTCGGCCAGCACCTTGGCATTCTTGACCACTTGCTGCGCGTAGTCCTTGAAGCCGGGCTCCAGCGCTTCCTTGAAGGCCACGGCCTTGCCGGCGATGACGTGCATCAACGGACCGCCCTGGATGCCGGGGAAGATCGCCGAGTTGATGATCTTCTCGTGCTCGGCCTTCATCATGATGACGCCGCCGCGCGGGCCGCGCAGCGATTTGTGCGTGGTGGACGTGACGAAGTCGGCGTGCGGGACCGGGTTGGGATAGGCGCCGCCGGCGACCAGGCCGGCGTAGTGGGCGATGTCGACCATGAACAGCGCGCCGTTTTCGCGGGCGATGCGGGCCATGCGCTCGAAGTCGATGTGCAGGGCGTAGGCGGAGGCGCCGGCCACGATCAGCTTGGGCTTGTGCTCTTTGGCCAGTTGCTCGACCTGGTCGTAGTTCAGGACTTCGTTTGCGTCCAGGCCGTAGGAGATGAAGTTGTACAGCTTGCCCGAGGCGTTGACCGACGCGCCGTGCGTCAGGTGGCCGCCTTCGGCCAGGCTCATGCCCAGCACGGTGTCGCCCGGCTTCAGGACGGCCATGTACACGCCCTGGTTGGCCTGCGAACCCGAGTTGGGCTGCACGTTGGCGGCTTCGGCGCCGAAGATCTGCTTCAGGCGGTCGATGGCCAGTTGCTCGACCACGTCCACGTACTCGCAACCGCCGTAGTAGCGCTTGCCCGGATAGCCTTCGGCGTACTTGTTGGTGAGCTGCGTGCCCTGAGCTTCCATGACGGCCGGGCTGGCGTAGTTCTCCGAGGCGATCAGCTCGATGTGCTGTTCCTGGCGGACGTCTTCCTTCTGGATGGCGGCCCAAACGTCCGGGTCAGCCTTGGACAAGGTGAGGTTGCGGTCAAACATGACGGGAGTTCCTGAGGCGGTAAGAGAGGAGAAAACTGCGCCCGGGTGGGTAAACCCGGAGAATGACGAATAGTTTACCGCGTCGGGGAAGATCAATTGCTCCCAAAATACCGGGAACCCGGGCAAAATTGCCTCGATGAGCGTGAAAACCACGCCATCCTTCATCGGCCGAAAACCCGTCTCAACCCGACTTGAGAAACTTTCATGCAAAGCGCCACGCTCATAACCTACTCGCTGGTAGCTGCGGTCAGCGTCATCAGCCCCGGGCCCGCCACCATGCTGGCGATCCGCAACGGCGCGGCGGGCGGCTTGCGGGCCGTGCTGCCGTCCACCCTGGGCAATGTGACAGGCCTGTTCCTGCTGTCGGCCGCCGCCATGCTGGGGCTAGGCGTGGTACTGCAATCGTCCGCCATGCTGTTCATGCTGCTCAAGGTGGCCGGCGCCGCCTACCTGCTGTACATCGGCCTGCGCCACTTGCTGGGCCGCTCGAACATCGCGCCGCCTTCCGACCCCGCCGCATTGGCGCCGCGCAGCGCTGGCCGGCTCTATTCGGAAGCTGCCCTGGTCGCCACGCTGAACCCCAAGCCCATCCTGTTCTTCACGGCGCTGTTTCCCCAGTTCCTGAACGCCGCCGAACCGCTGCTGCCGCAGTTCTTCATCCTGACGGGCATCTTCACGGCCATGTCGCTGATGTCTCTGTTGGCCTACGGCACCCTGGCTCACCGCGCCCGGCGCCTGCTGCGCCGGCCCCGCATCGTGGCCTGGATCAACCGCCTGGTCGGCGCCATTTTCATTACCTTCGGATTGGCGTTGTTGCGGCTCAAGCGCACAATGGGCTGAACCTTTTCGGAAATAGAAAAGGCCGCAGTTTGCGAGACTGCGGCCTTTCTGTGGCGTGACGGATCAGGCCGAGGTGGCGCCGATCTGCTTGGGAGCCAGCTTGGGATTGAGCGTATAGGTGCCCGTCAACGACGCCTGCGCCAGCACGTGCTTCTGGATGGCGCGCAGCGCGTCCTCGCCCGTGAAGGAACCCTGCAGGTTCAGCGTGGGCACGTCCAGCGCGTACAGGGTGAACACGTAGCGGTGCACGATCGCGTCGTTCCAGGGCGGGCACGGGCCGTCATAACCGAAGTAGTCGCCGCTCATGTCGTGATCGTTGGCAAACCATGACGAATACGAGTTGATGCCCTGGCGCGCGTCCATCGGCGCCAGCGGGCCGCCCTTGCCGCGCGGCGTGATGCCGCTGGAAAAGGTGCCTTCCTCGATGTCGCGCAGGTCGGCCGGCAGGTCGACCAGCACCCAGTGGAAGAAATCCACGCGCGGCAGGCTGGCCGGCACCTCGCGGCCTTCCTGGTTGACGTCGTCGGGCTCGGAGGGCACATCGGGGTCGTGGCAGATCAGCGCAAACGACTGCGTACCCGCCGGAACGTCGTCCCAGGAAAACTGCGGGTTGAAGTTGTCTGCCAGCGCGACGTGCGATTGCGCATCGATCCTGCCGAAGGCGTAGCGTTCGGGAATCGACTCGTTATCGGAAAAGGACAAACTCGAAAGTTTCATGTCGTGCTCCTAGAAGTGCCGCAAAGGCCCCACTGCCCCTGTCTGTACCCTCAGCGTATCAAAACTTCGCAATCATGGGTTCAAGTTAACACGCGCAAATTTGCGCTTGCCCACCTGAACGACGTAAGTCCCCGCCGGCAATTGCAACGTTTTGTCTTCCACCCGGTCGCCGTTGACGCGCACGCCGCCCTGCTCCACGTTGCGCTGCGCTTCCGAACCGGACGCCACCAGGCCGGCTTCGCGCAGCAGCTTCAGGATGCCCACCGGCGCGCCGCCGATGTTCATCTCGGGCATGTCCTCGGGGATCGCGCCGTCGCGGAAACGGGCCTCGAACGAGGCCAGCGCCTCGTCGGCGGCCTTGGCGGAATGGAAGCGCGTGATGATTTCCTGGGCCAGCATGACCTTGGCGTCGCGCGGGTTGCGGCCGCCATCGATCTCCTGCTTGAGGGCGGCAATGTCTTCCAGCGTGCGGAACGACAGCAGTTCGAAGTAGCGCCACATCAGCGTGTCGGAAATCGACATGAGCTTGCCGAACATCGAATCGGGCGACTCCGAAATACCGATGTAGTTGCCCTTGGACTTGGACATCTTCTCTACGCCGTCCGTCCCCACCAGCAAGGGCATCGTCAAGATGCACTGCGGCTCCTGGCCATACTCCTTTTGCAGCTCGCGCCCGACCAGCAGGTTGAACTTCTGATCGGTGCCCCCCAGCTCCAGATCGGACTTCAGCGCCACCGAGTCATAGCCCTGCATCAGCGGATACAGGAATTCATGCACCGAGATCGGAATGCCGCCCTTGAAGCGCTTGGTGAAGTCCTCGCGCTCCATCATGCGTGCGACCGTATAACGGGACGCAAGCTGGATCATGCCGCGCGCGCCCAGCGGATCGCACCACTCGGAGTTGTAACGGATCTCGGTACGGGCCGGGTCCAGCACCAGGCTGGCCTGGGCGTAATAGGTCTTGGCATTGGACTCGATCTGCTCACGCGTGAGCGGCGGGCGGGTGTTGTTGCGGCCGCTGGGATCGCCGATGGTGGAGGTGAAATCGCCGATCAGAAAGATGACGTTGTGCCCCATGTCCTGCAGCTGGCGCATCTTGTTCAACACCACGGTATGGCCCAGGTGGATGTCCGGCGCGGTCGGATCCAGCCCCAGCTTGATGCGCAGCGGCACGCCCGTGGCGCGGCTCCTGGCGAGCTTGCGGGCGAATTCGGACTCAACCAGCAACTCATCGCAACCGCGCTTCGCTATACGCAGGTCTGCTTCGACTTCGGGGGTAATCGGGGCTTCTGTGGATGACATGGCAGGGGGACCAACTCGGCTTCAGCCGATAAAAAGGTGTAAAAAGTGACGAAAACTATCGAAAATTCTAGCCGAATCAGCTAGGATACCGCCCTAATCATACGCAATTGTCATATATACGCAGTTGCGGTCCGGTTTACACCCCGTCGTTCACAAGATGCGCCCCGCGCCCAGCCCTTGCCCCGAAAATGTGCGCGCGAGGGCAGTTCGTGTCACGCACCCTGCGAGCTCAAGCCACCTGAGAGGGTAACTTCACGATGAATCGTGGCCTCCACGAACTGGCGAGTAGCATCAAGCGCAAAGTTGCTGCCCTGTTTGCGCCCGTTGAGCCCAAGCCCCAGCGCTCGGGACTTTTCCGCCGCACTATTCTCGTCACCGCAATCGGTCTGTTCGCAGGCGCCGCCGCTCTCGGCATGGTGCAGCAACCCGACCGCACCGAACTCCCCCCTTCGCGCATCATCAGCAGCGTCCTGCCGCTAAGCGCCGAGCAAGTCGAAGTCAGCACGCCCAGCGCCGCGCCCTATATCAGCGAAACCCGGATCCGCGCCGGCGACACGCTGGCCGCGGTGCTGCAGCGCCTGGAACTAGACGCGCCCAGCCTGCAGACCTTCCTGACGCATGAAGCCAGCGCCCGCAGCATCTACAAGCTGTACCCGGGCCGCTCGGTACAGGCCGCGACGGACGAGGCCGGCAACCTGATCTGGCTGCGTTACATCCACACCCCCGGGAACGAGGCGGATGGCCAGGTCGTGACGCGCATGCTGCACGTCGCGCCCGCGGGCGACAGCTACAAGGCCGAGGAAATCACCGAAAGCACCGAGCGCCAGACCCGCGTCGCCGTGGGTACGATCCGCTCGTCGCTGTTCGGCGCCACCGACGCCGCCGGCATCCCGGACTCGGTCACCATGCAGATGGCCGACATCCTCAGCGCCAAGATCGACTTCCTGCGCGACCTGCGCCAAGGCGACAAATTCCGCGTGGTCTACGAAGTGCGTTCGCACGACGGCCGCTATGCCGGCGCCGGCCGCGTGCTGGCCCTGGAATTCATCAATGGCGACAAGACCTACAACGCGGTCTGGTTCAGCCCCGACGAAAAGAGCGGTTCGTACTACGACTTCGACGGCACCAGCCTGCGCGGCGCGTTCCTGCGCACCGCCCTGAAGTTCAGCCGCATCAGCTCCACCTTCGGCATGCGCATGCACCCCATCCATAAGACCTGGACGGGACACAAGGGCGTGGACTACGCGGCGCCCTCGGGCACGCCGATCCATTCCACGGCCGATGGCACGGTGGAATTCTCCGGCTGGCAGAACGGCTACGGCAACGTCGTCATCGTCAAGCACCACGGCAAGTACTCGACGCTGTACGCTCACCAGAGCCGCATCGCCGAAGGCGTCACCAAGGGTTCGAAGATTTCGCAGGGCCAGCTGCTGGGCTATGTCGGCGCCACCGGCTGGGCTACCGGCCCGCACCTGCACTACGAATTCCGCGTGGACAACCAGCCCATCGATCCGCTGTCGGTGGACCTGCCGGTCGCCCGCAGCCTGGAGCCCGCCGAAGTCCGTGCCTTCAACCAGGCCGTGGCGCCGTACAAGGCGCAGATCCAGTTGCTGACCGAATTCCAGCAGACCCTGCCCGACGCGCTGACCAACGTGGCCAGCCGCTAAAGCCGGTCGAACGCTCCCGCAAAGCGGCCCCGCAGGTTCTGCTGCGCGGCCGCTTTTTCTTTGCCGAGGCTCTCGTGAATTCCTCCGTCCCCTTGCAACACCAAGACTCGCAGCTCTACATCGGACTGATGTCGGGTACCAGCGTCGACGGCGTGGACGGCGTGCTGGTGCGTCTGGACGACGGTCAGGCACCGACCGTGCTGGCCAGCGCCAGCCTGCCCATGCCGGCCGACCTGCGACGCGAATTGCTGGCGTTGAATCTATCCGGCGACGACGAGCTGGCCCGCGCCGCCCTGGCCGCGAACGGGCTTGCCCGCCTGTATGCCCAGGCCGTGGCCGCCCTGCTCCAGCAAGCCAGCGTCCAGGCCGGTCACGTGGCCGCGATCGGCGCACATGGCCAGACCGTGCGGCACCGGCCGGACCTCGGCTACACCGTGCAGCTCAACGCCCCCGCTCTGCTGGCGGAACTGACCGGCATCGACGTGGTGGCGGATTTCCGCAGTCGCGACGTGGCTGCGGGCGGCCAGGGCGCGCCGCTGGTGCCACCCTTCCATGCCGCCATCTTCGGCGCACCGCAAGGCCGCGCCGTCCTCAACCTGGGCGGCATCGCCAACGTGACGCTACTGGAGCCCGGACACGCGCCCCGCGGCTTCGACACCGGACCCGCCAACGTCCTGCTGGACGGCTGGTGCCAGCGCCACCTGGGCCAGTCCTATGACGCCGACGGCCGCTGGGCCGCCAGCGGCCAGGTGCTGGCCGCACTGCTGGAACAATTGATCGCCAGCGAGCCCTGGTTCGCCCTGCCGCCGCCCAAGTCCACCGGACGCGACCTGTTCAATATGCAATGGCTGGATGAACGCCTGGCGGCGTTCGACGGCCCCAAGCCCGCGCCGCAAGACGTGCAGGCCACCTTGCAGCGCCTGACCGCCCGCACGGTCGCCAATGCGGTCGACGCCGCCGCGGCGGGCACGCAGGAAGTGTTCGTGTGCGGAGGCGGCGCGCGCAACCCGGGCCTGATGCGCGAGCTGGCGTACTGCCTGCAACGGCCCGTGCGCGCCACGGATGCCCTGGGCGTGCCAGCGCAGGAAGTCGAGGCCCTGGCCTTCGCCTGGCTGGCACAAGCGTTCGTGCAGCGCAGGCCGGCCGGCCTGCCCGCCGTCACCGGCGCGCGCGCCCCCCGTATCCTGGGCGCGCTGTATCCCGCCTGAAGCCCGCGCCCCAATGCAAAAAGCCCTTCGGCACGCCGAAGGGCTTTTTATTTCCTGCCGGGGTGATTACACCGAGAACGAGGAACCGCAGCCGCAGGTGGTGCTGGCGTTGGGATTGCGGATGACGAACTGCGCGCCTTCCAGGTCTTCCTTGTAGTCGATCTCTGCGCCGACCAGGTACTGGAAGCTCATCGGGTCGACGAGCAGTTGCACGCCAGCCTTGTCCAGCACGGTGTCGTCATCGTTCACGACTTCGTCGAAGGTGAAGCCGTACTGGAAACCCGAACAGCCTCCGCCCTGCACGAAAACGCGCAGCTTCAGTTCGGGATTGCCTTCTTCGGCCAACAGATCCTTCACCTTGGCCGCAGCCGAATCGGTAAACACCAGGGGAGCAGGCGGGGCGGCCTGCAGGTCGACGGTTTCGGTCACTGCATTCATGGTTCACTCCTGGCCGGTTCGGCCATATTTCGGTGAGCGGCAACGGCGCTCGCATGGTGTCACTATAGCTCAGGGCTTGCGCAGACTCAAAGTTCAAGCTTGACGCTTCTTGACGCCCGGACCGTATCGCCCTCCAGAACGCTGACGGTCACGCTTTCGGGGACAAATCCCTCGGGCAGCGCCAGGATGCCCTGGCTGCGCTGGTATTGATCGAACTGCAGGGCCAGGGGCGAGGTCTGCACGTTGTCGCCAGGGATGGCGACCGAGCCGGACTCGGCCTTGACCTGCATGGGCGCCAGGTCCACCTTCACGGTCTCGCCCTTCAGGACGCCGGTGGCCTGGAAACGCAGCGCGCCCGAGAACGGCGCACTGCCATTACGGCCGCTGCGCATCAGCAGGACCTTGTAGCGCAGGCCGCCGCCGCTGCGGTCGATCTCGACACCGCGGATGTCCACCGAACCCTCGGGCCCAGGCGGCAGCAATTGTTCGTAGAACGCCAGTTGATCGCGCACCCTGCCGACCTCGGCCTGGACAGTGCGCAGCTGCGTTTCCAGTTCCTGGCGCGCGGCGCGTTCGATGACCAGTTCGCCATCGGCGGTGTCGAGCTGCCCTTGCGTATAGCGCAGTTGCGTCGACTGTTGGCGCATGGCCTCTTCCTGGACCTCGGCCTGCCGGGCACTGATCACTACCGCGTCCTGTGGCCGGTAGAGCTTGCGGGCGTAGAAAAAGCTGGCCGAACCGCCCAGCAGCACACCGATCAGCAACCCCACGAACACGCGCGTCAGCCCGCCGACTGGCCGAGGCTTGGGTGCGATGGAGGAATCAGGGGGCATAAAGAGCGGCGGCTTGCGGCCCAAGGCCGCAAGCCTGCAGGCATCAAGGCAAGATCGCGACCTGATCCAGGCCGGTCGATTCAGGGATGCCGAACATCAGGTTCATGTTCTGGACAGCTTGGCCGGCAGCGCCCTTGACCAGGTTGTCCTGGACCACCAAGACGATCAGCTGGTCGCCATTGCCGGGACGGCTGAGCGCGATGCGCAGATTGTTCGAGGCGCGCACCGAACGGGTTTCCGGCAGGCTGCCGGCAGGCATCACGTCGACGAAGGGTTCATCGGCGTAGCGCTGTTCGAACAGGGCCTGGAAGTCGGTATCGCGGGCCTCGGGCAGGATGCGGGCGTAGATCGTGGAGAACATGCCGCGAATCATCGGCACCAGATGCGGCACGAAGGTCAGGCCGACCTTGCCGCCGGCGATCTTTTCCAGTTGCGCGACGATTTCGGGGTGGTGGCGGTGACCGGCCACGCCGTAGGCCTTGAAGTTGTCGGAGGCTTCGGAGAACAGCGAGCCCACTTCGGCCTTGCGGCCGGCGCCCGACACGCCCGACTTGCAGTCGGCGATCAGGGTTTGCGCGTCGACCAGCTTCTTGCCGCCTTCCAGCAGCGGAGCCAGGCCCAGCAGCACGGTGGTGGGATAGCAGCCGGGATTGCCGATGACGCGGGCCTTGGAGATGGCCTCGCGGTTCAGTTCCACCAGGCCATACTGGGACTCGGCCAGGATGTCCGGGCAGGTATGGGGAATCTTGTACCAGCGTTCGAAGGTGGGGATGTCCTGCAGGCGGAAGTCCGCGGCCAGGTCGATGACGCGGGTACCCGCAGCGATCAGTTCCTGGGCCTGGGCCATGGCCACGCCGTGAGGCGTCGCGAAGAACACGACGTCACAATCCGTCAGCGAGGCCTTTTCCGGCGCGGAGAAGGCGAGGTTCACGCGGCCGCGCAGGTTCGGATACATGTCAGCCACCGGCAGCCCGTCTTCCTTGCGGGACGTGATGGCGGTCAACTCCACATTGGGATGCTGCGACAGCAAGCGCAGCAGCTCGACGCCGGTGTAACCGGTGCCGCCGACGATACCAACCTTGATGCGGGTGTTCGATGCTTGGGCCATGATGTGTGCTCTTCGTAGAACGAGGATCGATTGTATCGCTCGGGAAAGCGGGTGTTGCGGCTAAGAGCCCGAAATGGCACCGCAGTCCTTCTTTCCGACCGGACGGAATGCGCGGAGTTCCGCGCGGGGCGCGCAGCGATCGGGCGGCGCCCGGCGCTGGAACCAAAGGTGCGAAAAAAAGCCCGCCGAAGCGGGCTTTTTTGAGCAGCGTATTAACGCTTGCTGAACTGCTTGCGCCGACGTGCCTTGCGGAAGCCGACCTTCTTGCGTTCGACTTCGCGGGCATCGCGGGTAACAAAACCAGCTTGCGACAGTGCGGGCTTCAGGGTCGCGTCGTAGTCGATCAGGGCACGCGTGATGCCGTGACGGACTGCGCCGGCCTGGCCGGTTTCACCGCCGCCGTGCACGTTGACTTTGATGTCGAACGATTCCAGGTGGCCGGTCAGTTCCAGCGGCTGGCGCACGATCATGCGGCCAGTTTCGCGGGCGAAGAAGTCGTCGACGGGCTTGCCGTTGACAACGATCTTACCCGTGCCCTTCTTGATGAAAACGCGAGCCACCGAGGTTTTGCGACGGCCGGTTCCGTAATTCCAGTTACCGATCATGGCGTTTCCTTAGATATCCAGCGTCTTGGGCTGCTGGGCGGTGTGCGGGTGCTCGGCACCGGCGTACACCTTCAGTTTCTTGATCATGGCGTAGCCCAGAGGACCCTTGGGCAGCATGCCCTTGACAGCCTTCTGAATGGCGCGGCCGGGAAAACGCTCTTGCATTTTCTCGAAGTTCGTTTCACGGATACCGCCCGGGTACGTCGTGTGGCGGAAGTACTTCTTGTCCTTCGCCTTGGCGCCCGTAACAACGATATCGGCAGCGTTGACGATGACAATGTAGTCACCGGTATCAACGTGCGGCGTGAATTCAGGTTTGTGCTTGCCACGCAGACGACGTGCGACTTCGCTGGCCACACGACCGAGGACTTTGCCCTTGGCGTCGATCACAAACCAGTCACGTTGGACTTCATGCGGCTTGGCCACAAAGGTCTTCATGATGGTTCCTAAGAATAAAAATTTCCCTGGCTGGACCATCCAGCCAGTTCCTTTCCCCGAACTGGACCGAAATCGCAGAAAAACCCATCGGGTTTCCAGCAGACCTCAGCCGATATCAGCGTCCCGCCTAAGCGTTATTACCCGCCCGTGCAATAGCCAAAACGAGGGAAAGCCTGCGATTCTAACACAGCTGCTCAAAAAGTGGGCAACTGATTGGCCGCAGGAAATGAAGAGGCGGCGCCCCAAGGCGCCGCCCAGCCATGCCAATAACAAGGGACACAACGCTGCCTGCCCGTCGGTCAGGCGCCCAGATAGGCTTCCAGCACGCGGGGATGGCCCAGCAGTTCGCGGCCGCTGCCGGTCAGCGCCATGGCGCCGTTCTCCAGCACATAGCCATGCTGGGCGATCTTGAGCGCCTGGCGCACGTTCTGCTCGACCAGGAACAGGGTCAGGCCGTCGGCGTTGATCGCGCGCAGCGAGCGGAAGATCTCCTGCACCACGATGGGCGCCAGGCCCATGGAGGGCTCGTCCAGCAGCAGCAGGCGCGGCTTGGCCATCAGGGCCCGGCCGATGGCCAGCATCTGCTGTTCGCCACCGGACAGGTTGCCCGCGATGCCGGTGATCCGTTCCTTCAGGCGCGGAAACAGGTTGAACACGTATTCCAGGTCCGAGTCGACGTTCTTGAGGCCGCGGCGGTAAGCGCCCAGCTCCAGGTTTTCGAGCACGGTCATGGTGGTGAGGATGGCCCGCCCTTCCGGCACCTGGACGATGCCGCGCGCCACCAGCTGGTGCGGCGCCAGGTTGGTGATGTCCTCGCCTTCGAAGGTGATCTTGCCGCGCGCCTTGGGCAGCAAGCCCGACAGCGCCAGCAGCGTGGTCGATTTGCCGGCGCCGTTGGCGCCGACCAGGGCGGTGATTTCCTTGGCGTTCAGGTCCAGGTCGATGCCGCGGACGGCTTCGATGTGGCCGTAATTGACCTCGAGTCCGCGGACTTCCAGCATGACGCTCATTTTGCGGCCTCCGCTTGTTCGGTGTCTTCGTCGTCTTCGCGGCCCAGATAGGCTTCGATGACCTGTTCGTTGTTGCGGATCTCGTCGGGTCCGCCGCAAGCGATGATCTTGCCGAAGTTCAGCACCGCGATGCGTTCGCACAGGCCCATGACGAAGCGCATGTCGTGCTCGATCATCAGGATGGTGTAGCCGCGGTCGCGGATGGCCAGGATCTCGCGCATGAGTTCGGCGCGTTCGCCGGTGTTCATACCGGCGACCGGCTCGTCCAGCAGCAGCAGCTTGGGCTCGGTGGCCAGCGCACGCGCCAGCTCCAGGCGGCGCTGCTCGCCGTAGGACAGGTTGTCGGCCAGGTCGTTGGCCTTGTGATCCAGGCGCATCCAGGTGAGCAATTCGTGCGCGCGCTCGCGGGCGCGCTGCTCGTGCTCGCGGTAGCCCGGCAGGCCCAGCAGCAAGCTGGGGAAGCCGTAGTTCATGTGGCGATAGGCGCCGACCACCACGTTTTCCAGCAGCGTCATCTCTTTGAAGAGACGGATGTTCTGGAACGTGCGGGCGATGCCCATGCGCGTGATGCGGTGCGGCTTCTTGTCCAGGACGCTCTGGCCGTTGAACGTGATGGTGCCGCCGCTGGGCGGCAACAGGCCGGTGATGAGGTTGAACACCGTGGTCTTGCCGGCGCCGTTGGGGCCGATCAAGCCGAAGATGGCGCCTTCGGGCACGGACAGGCTGACGTCATGCAGCACATGCAGACCGCCGAAGCTCTTGGAGACGGAAGAAAGCTCAAGCATGGCGCTTGCCTCCCTGGCGTCCTTGGCGCATCCAGCGCTTGAAGCGCGCCGGATCCCAGATGCCTTGCGGCAGGAACAACACAATCACCACCAGAATCACTCCGTTCGCGATCAGGCGCAGGTCGGCAAAACCGCGCAGCACTTCGGGCAGCACGGTAATGATGAAGCTGCCCAGCACGGGACCGGCCAGGCCGCCAATGCCGCCCAGGATCGCCATGGTCAGGATTTCCACGCCACGGTCGAAACCGTATTCGTTGGGGCCGATGAAGAAGGTCAGGTGCGCATTCAAGGCGCCGGCCAGGCCCGCAATCATCGCGCCGGCCACGAAGGCCAGCATCTTGTTGGCGCGCACGTCGATACCCATCAGGCCGGCGGCGGTTTCGTCGCCGCGGATGGCGTCGAACGAGCGTCCGATCTTGGAGGCGCGCACGCGCCACAGCACGAACAGCACGATGACCACGGCCAGCACCACGTGCCACCACTGCGTCAGCTGCGGGATGCCATTGAGGCCCAGCGCGCCGCCGGTGATGGACTCGGTGTTGAGGATGGTCACGCGGACCACTTCGCCAAAGCCCAGCGTGGCCATGGCGAGGTAGACCCCGGACAGCCGCAAGGTCGGCAAGCCGATCAGGGCCGCCACCAATGCGGGCGCCGCCATGCCGCCGGCCAGGGCGACCGAGAACGGCGCGTCATAGTTCATGGTGAGCAGCGCGGCGGTGTACGCCCCGATGCCCATGAAGGCTGCGTTGGCCATGGCCAGCATGCCGCAAGCCAGGGTCAGCCAGATGGAGAGGGCCAGCAAGGCGTTGGTGCCCAGCGTGAGCACCAGGTTGCCGTAAATGGCCCAGAAATTTTCGAATCCGCTCATTCTTTAAGCCTTGCGTTGAACCACTTTGCCGAACAGACCTTGCGGGCGCACCAGCAGGATCAGGAACAGCAGGCCGAAAGCCACCGCATCGCGCATGGTGGAGCCGATGTAGGCCACCGACAGCACCTCGGCGAAGCCCAGGAACAGGCCGCCCAGCATGGCGCCGCGGATGTCGCCCATGCCGCCCAGGATGATGACCGCGATGCCCTTGTGCAGCATCGGCTGGCCCATCAGGGGGAACAGCGCATTGGAGTACAGGCCGATCAGCACGCCGGCCACGCCGCCCAGGGCGGCTGCGGCGAACGAGGTGGTGACGAACAATTTTTCAACGTTGATGCCCAGCAGCCAGGCGGCCTTGGGCGATTCGGCGATGGCGCGCAGGGCGCGGCCGAATTGCGTGCGGCGCATGACATACATCAGCACGGCCATCAGCGCGAAAGACAGGAAGATGATGCCCAGCTCGATCACGGTCAGGTGCAGGCCGGCGACCTCGATCACTTCCTCGGGCACGGTGCCGTGCGGGAAGCGCAGGTTGCTGGCGCCGAAGATGCTCTGGGCGCCGTTATTCAGGATGATGCCTACGCCGATGGTGGCAATCATGGGGATCAGGTGAGGCGCGTTGCGCTTGCGCAGCGGCTTGAGCACCAGGTAGTCGATGATGACCCCGGTGAAGCCGGCGACGAAGAACGCGGCCATCAGCCCGGCCCACAAGGGCAGGCTGAATTGCTGCACGACGAACAGTGCCGCGTAGGCGCCAACCATGAAGACGGCGCCATGCGCCAGGTTGATCACCCCGAGCACGCCGAAGATCAGCGTGAAGCCCAGCGCGAACAGTGCATACACACAGCCCAGCGACAAGGCATTGACGAATTGTTGTTCGAACATGATGGGACTTTCCAAAGCTGTGAGGGCCCCATGCAGCGCCCACTGCATGGCCTTGAGCCTCCCGGCGGGGAGGCATTTTTTCTAGGGTGACGGCCCTGCGATAAAAAGCGCCTTGCGGACAGCCGCGCCGTCCGCAAGGCGCATCCCCCCGCGCGGGGATGCGTAGCGCTTACTTCTCGATGACGTATTTGCCGTCCTTCGTCACGCTGACGATGGGGGCTTGGTCGGCGTCGTAACCGGCCGGCTTGCCGGCGCGGTCATTGGCCTGGCGGAACTTGAACGGGCCGGTAGCGCCGGTCCAGGTCACCGAGGGCAGCGCATCGCGCAGGGCTGCGCGATCCTTGGGCAGATCGCCAGAGAGTTTGACGTTCTTCAGCGCCTGGGCGGCGATGTACATGGCGTCATACGACTGGGCCGCGAACTGGTCGGGCGCGCCGTTGAACTTGGCCTTGTAGGCGTCGATGAACTTGACGTTCTCGGCCGCCTTGTTCTCGATCGACCACGGGCTGCCGATCCACAGATTGTTCGACGCGCCACCGGGGGCCAGGTCGAAAATCTTGACCGAGTTCATGCCGTTGCCGCCGATGACGGGCACGTTCAGGCCCAATTGACGGGCCTGCACCATGATCGGAGCGCCTTCGGCCAGCAGTGCGGACAGCACGATGGCATCGGGGTTGGTGCCCTTGATCTTGGTCAGCTGGGCCTTGAAGTCCACGTCGCCCTTGGCGAACGTTTCGGTCGTGGTGACCGGGATCTTCTGGTCTTCCAGGGCCTTCTTGAAGTTGTCGTAGCCGCTCTTGGTGAAGACGTCGTCGTTGCCGTAGAGCACCGCCACGTTCTTCAGGCCGGTCTTGGCCTTGACGGTGGAGATGGTGGCCGGCAGCACGTCGGCTTCGGTGACCGAGTTGCGGAACACGTAGTTGCCGATGGAGGTGATGCCGTCGGCGGTGTTGGAGGTGCCGAAGGCGACCGTCTTGGCGGCCTGGGCGATCGGGTCGGCGGCCTGGGCCGAGTTCGACAGCGTCGGGCCGAAGACCATCAGGACGTTGTCCTTGAAGATCAGCTTCTTGAAGACGTTGATCGCTTCTTCTTTCTTGCCTTGTTCGTCCTCGACCACGAGCACGATCTTGTTGCCGTTGATACCGCCGGCGGCGTTGATTTCATCAGCGGCCAGCTGGAAACCGTTGCGGATCGACACGCCGTACTGGGCGGCGCCGCCCGACAGGGCTTCGGCCACGCCGATCTTGATGTCGGCTGCATGGGCAGCCGGGACGATACCGGCAGCGATCAGCGCGGCCAGCAGCTTCTTGGTCTTGGATTGCATGGTTGTTACCACCTTAAAGTCTGTCTCGGAATATTGGTATCCGGGCTGATGTAATCCTGCCGGATTGACGTCGGATGGCGCCTAAAGGCGTCATGTTTGCGCGTCAAGACCCGGGATATTACTCCTTTGTATCAGGCGGCTACTCGAACGCCATTCAACAAAAGCCTACAAACCGCCCATTTTTTTGTAAAAAACGTGTGGTTACTAGCAAAAACCCTAACACTTGCCGAATGCTATTCGGCAGGCGTAAGTGTCCTACGTTCTGGCCGATAACGCTACGCCCAAGTATTGGTCGTAGGCGCTTTCGGTCAGGCGGAACCATGGCATTTCGCTGTCGCGAAAACCCATGTAACTATCGTGCATCGCCTTGAATCTGGGGTCTTTGGCGCCCAAGTCCTTGTAGACCTGCTGCGCGGCCTCGAATGCCAGGTCCATGATGGACCGCGGGAATGTACGGATTTGGGCGCCGTTTGCAGTCAGTTGGGCCAGCGCGGCCGCGTTGCGCGCGTCGTAGCGGGCGATGGTGGCGGCGTGCGCGGCCTGGGCAGCGGCGTCGACCACGGCCTGGTAGTTCTTGGGCAGCGCGTTCCAAGCCTCGTCATTGATATAGAGCGACAGTTGCTCGCCGGGCGCCCACCAGCCGGGTGCGTAGTAATACTTAGCAACCTTATTCAGCCCGAGCTTGTCGTCATCGTAGGGCCCCGCGCCCGCCACCGCTTGCAGGCCATCCTTCTCGAACGCTTCCGCCAGTTTGGCCAGGTCGGCCTGCTGCGGCGCGACGCCCAGCTTGGCCAGCACGTCTGCAGCCAGGCCGCCGACGCGCATTTTCAAGTCCTTGAGGTCGCCCACGCGCTTGATTTCCTTGGTGTACCAGCCGCCCATCTGGGCGCCGGTATTGCCCAGCGGAAAGTTGATGATTTTTTCGGGCTTGAAGAGTTCCCGGGTCAGCCGCAGGCCGCCGCCCTCGTTCATCCAGGCATTCATCTGCCTGGCGTTCAGCCCGAAGGGCACGGCGGCGTCGAAGCAGAAGACGGGGTTCTTGGCGTAGTAGGCGCGGGACGACGCGTGGCCGCACTCCACTTTCTTGGTGGACACCGCCTCCATCAGGTCCGCGGCGGGCACGATCTCGCCTTCGGGAAAGTGGCGGATGTTGAATTTTCCGCCAGTAGCTTCCGAGACGAACTTGCAGAAGCTTTCGCCGGCGCCGATGCGCAGATCCAGGGTGCTGGGAAAGCCGGACGACAGGCGCCAGCTCAATGACGGCATGTCCTGCGCGAACGCGGGCGCACTGACTGCGGCTCCGGTAGCGACAGCGCCGAGACCGGCGTGCTTCAAGAACGAACGTCGTTGCATCTCTTTGCTCCTTTACAGCAACACCTGGGACATCAAGCGATACCCGGCGGATATTACACGCTGATATCGGCCTGCCTGGCCACACTATCAGGTAAGGGATTGCAAAGACCGGAACGACTGCGGGGATCTCGAGGCGGCCGCGGCGCATGGCGTCGCGGCCGCATCCGGACGATCAGGTTCCGGCAATGGCCATCTGTTCGATCAGGATCGAACCGGTGGTCTTGGTGCCGCGCGAAATCGTGTCGGCGCCTATCGCCACGATCTGCTTGAACATGTCGGCGAGATTGCCGGCAATGGTGATTTCCTGCACCGCGTGCTGAATCTGGCCGTTTTCCACCCAGTAGCCGAATGCGCCGCGCGAGTAGTCGCCGGTGACGTAGTTGACGCCCTGCCCGATCAGTTCGGTGACGAGAAAGCCCGTGCCCATCTTCTTGAGCATGGCTTCGAAGTCGTCGCCGCGGCGGGTGCGGGTGGAGCTGAACACCAGGTTGTGCGAACCGCCGGCATTGCCGGTGGTGACCATGCCCAATTTGCGGGCGGTGTAGGAAGACAGGAAGTAGCCTTCCAGCACCCCGGCCGACACCACATTGCGGCGACGCGTGCGCACGCCTTCGTCGTCGAAGGGCGAGCTGCCCATGGCGCCGCGGATGTGCGGGTCTTCGGTGAGGTTGATGTGGTCAGGGAAGATGGGCTTGCCCAACGCGTCCAGCAGGAAGCTGGCCTTGCGGTACAGCGCGCCGCCGTTGGCGGCCTGGGTCAGCGCGCCCACCAGCCCCAGCGCCAGCGGCGCTTCGAACAGGACCGGGAACTTGCCGGTGCGGATGCGGCGGGCCGACAGGCGCGACAGCGTGCGCTCGGCGGCGTAGCGGCCGATGGCTTCGGGCGACGCCAGCTTGGCCGGATCGCGCTCGGAGCTGTACCAGTAGTCGCGCTGCATGCCATTGCCGCGGCCGGCGATCGGCGCAACCGACAGGCTGTGACGCGAGTACGGGTAGCCGCCCAGGAAGCCGCGCGTGTTGCCCATCACGAATTGGCCTTCGTAGGTGCCCACGGTGGCGCCATCGGTATTGGTGATGCGCGCATCGACCTCGCGGGCGGCGCGCTCGGCGCGCAGCGCCAGCTCGGCCGCTTCTTCGGTGGACACGCTCCAGGCGCGGTGCAGGTCGAGGTCGGGGAATTCGGTGGCCAGCTGGTCGGCGTCGGGCAGGCCGGCGGCCGGATCGGCGGCGGTGTGGCGCGCGATATGCCAGGCGGCTTCGACTGTCTGGCGCAGCGCGGCTTCGGAAAAGTCGGAGGTGGAGGCGGAACCGCGGCTCTGGCCGGCGTAGACCGTCAGGTCCAGGGAGCGGTCGCGGGTCTGTTCGACGGTTTCGATGTCGTTCTTGCGCACGGACACCGACAGGCCCAGGCTTTCCGAGACTTCCGCCGCGGCGTCGGAGGCGCCGATCTGGCGCGCATAGGCGAGGGTTTGTTCGACGAGTTCGGAAAAACGCGCGTGATTCGCCGCCAGCGGCAAGGATGAGGAGGTTTTAACCATTGCAGTCCAATTTGCAGAGACGGTTATCATAGCCAAGTCTGTCATTGCGCAGTTTTCCATGAATTCCCATACTGAAGAAGAATCCGTCGACGACGGTTACGACGAGAACGGCTACGACCGTCCCAGCAAGTCCCAGGTCAAGCGCGAAATGCACGCCCTGCTGGACCTGGGCAAGCAGCTGATCGACCTGTCCCCCGAACGCCTCAAGCAATTGCCCCTGGCGGAACGCCTCTATGAGGCCATCCGTACGGCGCAGCGCACCACCGGACGCGAGGGCAAGCGGCGCCAGGTTCACTTCGTGGGCAAGCTGATGCGCGACGCGCCGGCCGACGAGATCCGCACCCAGCTCGACATCTGGGAAAACGGCTCGCGCGAGGAAACCGCCGCCATGCACCGGCTGGAAACGCTGCGCGACCGCCTGCTGGACGACGACGAGGCCCTGACCAAGTTGCTCAACAGCAATCCGCAAGCCGACGTCCAGCAACTGCGCGCGCTGATCCGCGCCGCCCGCAAGGAAAAGCAGGCCAACGCCGCCCTGCTGCAAGGCCAGGAGCCGCAAAAAAAGCACTACCGCGCGCTGTTCCAGGCCCTGAAGACCCTCACCCTTTGATTTTCACCGTCCGCCGTCCATGAACGCTCCGACCGACCTGCTCGATTGCATCGAGATCGAAACCGCCCCCAATCCCACGCATGCCGTGATCTGGCTGCACGGCCTGGGCGCCGACGGCAACGACTTCGCGCCCATCGTGCCGGAGCTGGACCTGCCGGCTGGCGCTTCGGTGCGCTTCGTGTTCCCGAACGCGCCGGTGCAGCGCGTGACGATCAATAACGGCATGGCCATGCGCTCCTGGTACGACATCCTGGTCATGGACCTGGTGCGCGTCGAGGACGCCCGCGGCATCCGCGCCTCGGAAGCCGCCATCCACAAGCTGATCGCGCGCGAGAACGCCCGCGGCATCCCGACCTCGAAGATCGTGCTGGCGGGCTTTTCGCAGGGCTGCGCCATGACCCTGCATACCGGCATCCGCCTGCCGGAAAAGCTGGCGGGCATGATGGGTTTGTCGGGCTACCTGCCGCTGCTGGATACGGCCGAGGCCGAGCGCCACGGCGCCAACCAGGACACGCCCATCTTCCTGGCCCACGGCCAGTACGATCCGGTGGTGTCGCTGCCGCGCGCCCAAGCTTCGCTGGCCGAACTGCAGCGGCTGGGCTACGACGTGCAATGGCACACCTACCCGATGCCGCACTCGGTCTGCGCCGAGGAAGTGGCCGACATCTCGAAGTTCCTGAACCAAGTCCTGGTCTGAAGTGAAGACCATGCAGGGCCGCGCCCGGCGGCCCTGATCCCGGCAAAAAGGGCGCTGCGCGCCCTGCCGGTCCATCGCAGGCCCTGGCGGCCTGCGATTTCATTTTGTATACCAACTGGCATTCCAGCCTGAATTTTTAGCGGGCTGAGCTTCTCTCGTCCATAGAGAAAAACGCCAACTGCAAAATGCTTGTCGCCTCTTTGTATTGAATATAGTATTCGATCCAAGCCTTACCGGCCCGGGCAACCAGTTCGGGCTTCCCTGTTGTTGTTGTCGATCCATCCCATTGGCCGTGTTGCGCCGGGTTTCGGCGTGGCATTCAAGACGCAGGAGAAAGTCCCGTGAAATCCTTGCCATCGCCCCGTCTGGCGGCTGCGGCGCTGCTCGCGCTGTTCGCCCCCCTGGCCGCCCAGGCCGAAGCCCTCAATCCCCCCGTGAAGGTCCGCTACGAAGAAGTAGTGCGGTCCATTCTTTACGTGCCGAAATACGTGGCCCTGTCGCAGGGCTACTTCAAGGACGCCGGCCTGGACGTGTCCATGAAGACCTCGCAGGGCACGGACAAGGGCATGACCGCCCTGCTGTCCGGCAGCGCCGACATCGTGCTGATCGGCCCCGAGGCGTCCATCTACGTCCATAACAGTGAATCGCCGGTCAAGCCCAAGATCTTCGCCGGACTGACCGCCACCGACGGCTTCTTCCTGCTGGCGCGCAAGCCGGTGGAGAAGTTCGACTGGTCCATGCTCAAGGGCAAGGAGGTCATCGGCTTCCGGCCCGGGTCCAATCCCATCGTGTTCCTGGAAACGGCGCTGCGCAAGCATGGCGTGGATCCGCAAAAGGACGTGAAGCTGCTGAACAACATCGGCATCCCGGCGCGCGCCGGGGCATGGATGGCGGGCCAGGGCGAGTACGGCATCTTTCTTGAACCCGAGGCCGGCGAACTGGTGCGCAACGGCAAGGGCTACATCGTCGCCTCGGTGGGTCATGAGGTCGGCCAAGTGGACTACACCGTATTCACCGCCACCGACAAATACATCCGCGACAATCCCAAGGTCATCCAGGCCTGGACCAACGTGGTGGCGCGGGCCGAGAAGTACGTGAAGGACACGCCCGCCGCCACGCTGACTCCGCAGATCATGACTTACTTCCCCGGCATGGACCAGGCCGCGGTGACCGAGGCGATCGAGCGCTACAAGCAATACCAGATCTGGAAGACCACGCCGCTGGTGACGGCCGAGGCCATGAACCAGCTGCAGGACATGCTGATCGCCAGCGCGGTCATGAAGGACAACGCCCGCGTGAAGTACGAGGACGTGGTGGTGACCGACTTCGCCAAGAAGGCCCAATGATGGGCGCCGTCATTCACAATCTGAAGCCGGATCCCGCCACCGCGAAGATCGAACTGCGCGAGGTCTGTCTTTCCTACTTCACCCAGGAAGGCGAGACCGAGGCGCTGGCCAACGTGTCGTTCACGCTGGCGGCGGGCGAATTCGTCAGCCTGATCGGGCAAAGCGGCTGCGGCAAGAGCACGCTGCTGTCCCTGATCGCCGGACTGATTCCGCCCACTTCGGGCGCGGTGATGATAGACGGCCAGGCCGTGACCAAGCCCAATCCGCGCATCGGCTACATGCTGCAGCAGGACTATCTGTTCGAGTGGCGCACCATCCTGGACAACGTCATGCTGGGCGCGGAGATCCAGGGCCGCCGCGACGCGCGCAGCGAGGCGCGCGCCGTGCATCTGCTGGAGAAATGCGGGCTGGGCGCCTTCCTGTCGCACACGCCGCGCCAGCTGTCGGGCGGCATGCGGCAGCGCGCCGCGCTGGCCCGCACCCTGGTCACCGAGCCCGACGTGATCCTGCTGGACGAGCCCTTCTCCGCGCTGGATTCGCAGACGCGGCTGGCGATCTCCGATGAAGTGGTGGACATCCTGCGGCGCGAGGGCAAGACCGTGGTGCTGGTCACGCACGACATCGGCGAAGCCATTGCCATGACGGACCGCGTGATCGTGTTGTCGCGCCGCCCAGGCCGCCTGAAGAGCCAGTACCGCATCCACTATGGCGACGGTGTCCGGCCGACGCCGTTCCAGGCGCGCTCGCGGCCTGAATTCAATACCTACTTCAAACAGCTGTGGGACGAGCTGGACGTCCACGTGGAGGGTTGACCCATGAACGCGCCCGTCGCCAATACCGTTCCGCTGCGCGCCGTGCGCGCGCCCAGCGAGAAGTACCTGAACTACCTGCAACGCGACCGCGCGCGGCGCAGGCATATCCGCATTGCGCAGGCCCTGCTGCTGCTGATCTTCCTGTGCGCCTGGGAAATCCTGCCGCGCATGCATATCCTCAACCCGCTCCTGACCAGCTACCCCAGCGCGCTGTGGCCGACGTTCATCGAACTCTGGAACAACGGCCAACTGGGCAAGCACATCATGACCACGCTGAGCGCCACGCTGGTGGGCTTCGGCCTGAGCATGGCGATCGGCATCGTAGTGGCGGCGGCGCTGTGGTGGTCGGACTTCCTGTACAAGGTGCTGGACCCCTTCCTGGTGGTGGCCAACGCCATGCCCAAGATCGCCTTCGTGCCGATCTTCTACCTGTGGCTGGGATCGGACTACGCGGTGTACGGCATGGCCGTGGCGATCGCGGTGTTCGTGACCATCATGGTGATCTATGCGGGCTTTCGCGGCATAGACCTGAACAAGGTCAAGCTGGCCCACACCTTCGGCGCCAGCCGCTGGCAGGTGCTGACCAAGGTGGTGCTGCCGGGCAGCGTGCCCACGCTGATCGCGGCCGTGAAGATGAACATCGGCCTGGCGCTGGTGGGCGTGATCGTGGGCGAGTTCCAGTCGGCGGATTCCGGTCTGGGCTTTCTCATTATGAACGGCAGCCAGGTGTTCAAGCTGAACATCGTCATGACCGCCATCGCCATACTGGCCCTGATCTCCAGCGTGATGTACCTGATCGTCTACCGCATCGAAGCCGCCATCGCGCGGCGCTACGGATAAGGAGCCGCCATGGAATTCCCGCAATGGGTGCAGGACCGCGTGATCGCCCGCCAGGGCTGCCTGCACCCCTATGACGAACTGCCGGCCGCGCGCCTGGCGGTGGTGGTGGTGGACATGCAGCAGTACTTCACGCTGCCCGGCTACCAGGGCGAATGCGCGCCAGCGCGCGAGATCATCGCGCCCATCAACCGCCTGTGCGACGCAGCGCGCGCCGCGGGCGGCACCATCGTCTGGGTGCAGACCGCCTCTGACAATGCCGACTTGTTCTGGTCGCACCACCACCGCGTGATGCTAACGCCGGAGCGCAGCGCCCGCCGCCTGGAAACGCTGCGCCGCGACGCCCCCGGCTACGCGCTGCACCCGGACTTGCATGCGCAAGACAGCGATCTGCGGGTGACCAAGCGCTTCTACAGTGCAATGGCGCCAGGCTCTTCCGAACTGGAGCCGCTCTTGCGCGGGCGTGGCGTGGATACGCTGCTGATCGCCGGCACGGTCACCAACGTGTGCTGCGAATCCACCGCCCGCGATGCCATGATGCGGGACTTCCGCACCATCATGGTGGACGACGCGCTGGCCGCGGTCACGCCGGCCGAGCACGAGCACGCGCTGCACGGGTGGATGCTGTTCTTCGGCGACGTGCTGTCGGTGGACGAATCAATCGCACGGCTCAAGCCCGCCCAGGCGGTCCGGAAGACCGCCTGAACGAGCCTGATATCAGGCCAGGTCCAGCCACACCCGGCGCATGGTCGGGTCTTCCGGATCCGCGTCGTTGGTGAAGCCCAGGCTGGTCATCAGCGCCAGCATCGGCCGGTTGGTCGACAGCACCAGGCCGTCGATGTATTCCAGCCCCTGCTCGCGCGCCGCATCGATCAGCGCCGTCATGAGCTGGCGGCCCAGGCCGCGCCGCTGCCAGTCGTCGCCGATCACCAGGGCGTATTCCGCCCCCCGGCCGTCCGGGTTGCGCAGGTAATGCGCGAAACCCACCAGCACCTCGCGCGGATGGCCGCGGTTGGCCGGGTTCGGCACCTGCGTGGCGGCCACCAGGGCCAGCTCGCGGTGGTAGTCCACCTGCGTGTAGCGCGACACCATGCGCGGCGTCAGCTCGCGCATCATGGAGACGAAGCGCATGTAGCGCGAGCGTTCCGACAGGCCACGGATGAACTCCTGCAGCGGGTCGGCGTCCTCGGGACGGATGGGGCGCAGCACCCAGGGGATGCCGTCCGCGAAGCGCCGCACCTGCACCAGCCGCGCCGGATACGGGTGGATCGCCATGTGCGGATAGCCGGCAGTTTGCGGGGTTGCGCAACCCGGCTTCTCGGTCAGCGTCATGCGCAGTCCGCCGGCGCGCAGATGCGTTTCGCCGGCATATAGCGGGTCGATGTCCAGGGACTCGATATCGGGCAGTTCCGACACCAGCTCGGACACCAGCACCACCGCCTGCTGCAAGGCCTCGGCGGCCATATGGCCGATGCGCGGCGCCAGCACGCGGCGCCACAGCCGGCTGCGCTCGATCAACTGGCGGGCCAGAAAGCCGTTGAGCGGTGGCAGGTCGACGCCACGGTCGGACTGCGACAGCATCGCGTCGGGGCCGCCCGCGCCAAAACGGATGACTGGGCCGAACTGCGGATCGCGCCGCACCCGGATCGCCATGGGGCGGGATTCCGGCTCGGCGGCCGCCACGTCCATCGGCGTGTCGCGCAGCGGCACGTAGAACAGGGCCAGCAGGCTGCGGATTTCGGAAGTGTTGAGCTCGCGCCGGCATTCGGCGCGCACCCGCGCCAGGATCTCGCGCGCGGCCGTCAGGTCTGGCACGTGGGTGGCCGGTTCCGGCGGCTGCGTCTGCAGCAGCAGTTGCTGGTTGTAGTGGTGGGTCGCCAGCACACCGAAGGCGTCGGCGGCCGATTCGGGCGTGCGGAACGCCGAGGTGCCCGCGTCGTCCAGCATGCGCCGCAGCGGCCGCATGCCGGCGTCGCCCATGAAACAGGTCACCACCGGCTTTTTCGCCTTGGGCGCGATCTGCGCCAGCTCGCGCGCCACCGCCGGCATGTCCGCCAACGCGTCGGGCGCCAGCAGCACCAGCACGCCGTCCACGCCGGCGTCGTCCAGCACCGCGTCCAACATGGCGCGGATGCGCTCCGGGGTCAGCGGCGTGAAGGTGATGACGGGATTCGCCGTGGCCGCGTCCGGCTCAAGCATGGCCACCAGCGCGCGCTGGGTCGCCGGTGCAAGTTCGGCACGCAGCACGGCGGCGTCGGGACCGATCAGGTCCATCGCCAGTTGCGGAGGCCCGCTGCCGTTGGAGATCAGCGCCACGCGCCGGCCCTTGGGGCGGCGCGTGTAGCCCAACACCTTGACCGCCGAGAACAGCTGCACGAAGTAGCGCACGCGGACCGCGCCCGCGCGGCGCAGGGCTGCGTCGAAGATGGCGTCGGCGCTGTCGGTGTCCGCGCGCCCCGCCTTCAGCACGATCACGGGCTTGACCGAGGCCGCGGCGCGCAAGGTGCTCATGAATTCGCGGGCCGGACCCACGTCTTCCAGATAGAGCACGATGCTGTCCGTGCGCGGATCGCTGGCCAGATAGTCCAGCACCTTGGACAGGCCCACCACCGCCTCGTCGCCCAGCGACACGGCGGTGGAAAAGCCGATGTGCACGTCCTCGGCCCAATCCATGACCGCGGCCATGATGGAGCGCGATTGCGCCAGCAGCGCCACGCGGCCGGCGCGCGCCAGCACCGGGTGCTGGCTCAGGTTCAGGCCGGCGTGCGGCCGCTGGGCGCCGAAAGAGCGTGGCCCCAGCAGTTCGCAACGGTTTTCCTCGGCCCAGGCGCGGCACAGCGCCAGCGTGCCGCGCGGATAGGGATCCGGGAGTTCATGCGGCAGCAGAATCACCGAGCGCGGCGCCAGGGGCGACAGCCGCCGCAGCGTTTCCGGCAGGACCGCCGGCGACACGCAAACCAGGGCCAGATCAGGCCGTTCGCCCTGGGCCAGGCCTTGCAGCGTGTCCGGCAGATCCGGCGCGGCGCCGACTTCGCAGGCAACCACCGTGGTCTTGCCCTTGAGCGTGGGCGGCAGCGAAGCCGCCGCCGGCAGCGGCCGGTCGGCGACGATCACCAGCGAGGCGGGCTCGAACATCGGGGCGAGAGCGTGTCGCAACATGGTGTTAGCAGGCCCTAATCTAAAATACCCTTCATCGTAACAAGACAACCCCGCCCTACGTTTGACTTGGGCCCAGCCTGACGCCGATTTGTGGCGCCGCAGCCGCTATCATTGCCACCTATGACTTCCAACGCCTCTACCCCCATTCGTACCCGTTTTGCGCCTTCGCCCACGGGTTTCCTGCATCTGGGCGGCGCACGCACCGCGCTGTTCTCCTGGGCCTTCGCGCGCCACCATCAGGGCACCTTCGTGCTGCGCATCGAAGACACGGACGTCGAACGCTCCACGCCGGAAGCGGTGCAGGCCATCCTGGACAGCATGGACTGGCTGGGCATGCAGCCCGATGAAGGCCCCTTCTATCAGATGCAGCGCATGGACCGCTACCGCGAAGTGGTCGCGCAAATGCTGGCCGCCGGCACCGCCTACCACTGCTACAGCTCGCCCGAGGAAGTGGAAGCCATGCGCGAAGCCGCCCGCGCGCGCGGCGACAAGCCGCGCTACGACGGCACCTGGCGCCCCGAGCCCGGCAAGACCCTGCCGGCCATCCCGGAAGGCCGCAAGCCCGTGGTGCGCTTCAAGAACCCGCAGGAAGGCGCGACCTCCTGGAACGACATGGTCAAGGGCACGATCAGCTTCGACAACACCGAACTCGACGACCTGATCATCGCGCGCCCGGACGGCACGCCCACCTACAACTTCTGCGTCGTGGTCGACGACTGGGACATGGGCATCACCCATGTGCTGCGCGGCGATGACCACGTCAACAATACGCCGCGCCAGATCAACATCCTGCGCGCGCTGGGCACCGCCCTGCCCGAGTACGGCCACGTGCCGATGATCCTGGGCCCGGACGGCGAAAAGCTGTCCAAGCGCCACGGCGCCGTCAACGTCATGGAGTACGACAACGAAGGCTATCTGCCCGAGGCCATGGTCAACTACCTGGCGCGCCTGGGCTGGAGCCACGGCGACGACGAACTCTTCTCGCGCGAACAGCTGGTGTCTTGGTTCGACACCAAGCACTTGTCCAAGTCGGCCTCGCAGTGGGATCCGAAGAAGCTGAACTGGGTCAACGCCCACTACATCAAGCAAATGGACAACGCCGAACTGGCCGAGCGCGTGGCGCCGCGCGTGGCGAACCGCGGCGGCCATCCGGAAAAGATCGACCTGCCGGGCGTCATGGGCCTGTTGAAGGACCGCGCCGAAACGCTGGAACAGCTGGCCGACGGCGCCATGCTGTTCTGCGCCGAGTTCAAGGGCGCGCCCGCCGAGCTGACCGAGCAGCATCTGACCGCCCCCGCGCGCGAAGCGCTGGCCGACTTCGCCCAGCGCGCCCAGGACACGGACTGGACCCGCGAGGCCCTGTCCGCCCTGATCAAGGCCGTGCTGGCCGACCGCGGCATGAAGATGCCGCAACTGGCCATCCCCCTGCGCGTCGCCGTCACCGGCCAGACCCAGACCCCGGCCGTCGACGCGGTGCTGGCCCTGCTGGGCAAGCAGACGGTGCTCAAGCGCCTGGCAGCGATCTAAACGCATCTGCCAAAAACACCGCGGGCCTTGCTCATTCCAGGATGAGCAAGGCCCGCGGTGTTTTCAGCCTGCCTGTTTACTTGCGACAACCCCTCAGGCCTGCTGGATCGCCGCGCGCGCCTTCAACGCGCGCGCGAAGAAGGCGCCCAGCAGCGGCAGCAGCGCCGCCGAACCGCCAAACAGGGCGCCGGGACCGATCTCGTCGACCACCGCGCCCGCCAGGGCCACGCCGGCCGCTTGCCCCATGAACAGGCAGGACGCGAACCACGCCACCGCCGTGCCGCGCGCCGAGGGCACCATCTGGGTCGCGTTGGTCTGCAACGTGGCGTGCAGCAAGTAATAGCCGAAGCCCGCCAGCACACTGGCCAGCAAGCTCCACATCCAGACCGGCCCCAGCAGATAGGACAGGAACGCCACGCCCAGCACCAGCCCGCCGGCGATCGCCAGGCCGCGTTCGCCCAGGCGCTTCAGGATGCGGCCGGCCACCACCGTATAGATCAGGCCGCCCACGGCGTACACGGCCACCAGCGCACCCGCGGCGGTCAAGGAAATATCGAAGCGTTCATGCAGATAGGAAGGCGCGAAGGCCAAGGCGCCGAAGACCAGCAACCCTTCGACGAACACGGTCGCCAGCACGATGCGGGCCCAGGGCGTACCCAGCACCAGCCGCGCCTGCGCCACGAACCCCTGGCGCACCGCACCCGGATCCACCCGGCCCAGGCCCGAGGCCTGCTGGCGCCGCACTTCCAGCAACAACAGCACGCCCACTATCAGGTAGCCGCCGACCAGCGCGGCGAACGCCCAGCGCCAGCCCACCGTGTCGGCGAACAGGCCGCCGGCCAACTGCCCGGCCGACATGCCGAGGATGGTGCCGGTCAGGAAGCGCGCCAGGGTCGCCTGGCGGCGTTCATACGGGACGTTGTCGCCGATCCAGGCCATGGACAGCGGCACGATGCCCGCCCCCGCGGCGCCCGACAGGACGCGGCAGAACACCAGCACGTCCAGCGAATCGGCCATCACGGCGCCGGCGCTGCCCAGGGCGCAGGCAAAGGTCGCGATGCTGACGACGCGGTACTTGCCGTAGCGGTCGCCCAGGGGGCCGAAGAACATCTGCAGCACGCCATAGGCCACGGCGAACGCGGTCACCGCGCGCGCGGCCTGGCCCGTGGTGGTGCCGAATTCCGCCGCGAGCTGCGGCAACATGGGATCACAGATGCGGAATGCGCTGGCGCTGACGAAGGCAGCCAGGGCAAGCAGCGCGATGGCGCGCGCTTCGGAGGACAGGGCAGGCATGGATGACCGGCGACGGGGCGGTGGCTGAAGACCGCACCTTACTCCAGCCCGGCCATCCTGGCTTTGCCGCCGGGCAGAATGTCCGCCCGGCGCAACGCTCAGTAAGGCAGGCGGTAGCCCGCGGGCATGCGGCGCGCGGTCATGACCTGGCCGCCGTTTTTCAGCTCGCGCATCGTCAGTTTGGTCTTCTCGACCTTTTCGACGCGGTAGCGGTTCAGGTAGATGGGATCGTTGGCGTCCACGAGTTCTCCGGCGGACTTGGTGGTCTGCATCGTGTAGATGCCGTCCGCCACGCTCCAGCAGCCGGTCTCGCGCAGCGCGGGACGCGTCTTGCGGCCGATCTTCAGCAGGGATTCGTAGGCCATGGTGCCGTCGGGAGACAGCACGATCAGCGATTGCAGGTCGCCGCTGACGTCGCGCGGGCGGGTGTTCGACAACCACGTGCCTATCATCGGATCGCCGGCCTTGGCGGGCACGCAGGCCACCGGCTTGGGCGGTTCCGCGGGCTGGGCCTCGGTGATGGTGGCGGGTTTCCTGGCGGCGCAACCGGCCAGGATCAGAACGGCGCAGGCGATGCCCGCCGTACGCAAATACACACTGCTCATGACTTCCTCAACACGTCTGTCGACGCGCCGCGCCGATCATCCCGGCACATCCCTCGCGCAGCAAACATCACGCACTCTAAAGAGCCGTTTGCGAAGAATCAACGGCGATCCGCAGCGCGTGCAATTGCGCAACAGTCGGCCCTGGAATTGGCCTGTTTTATGGCCGTAAATCGCAAAAATGCGTTGGTTTCAAGCGACAGTGCGGCCGCGTTTCGCCGCCTTCGCGCGCAGCATTTCTTCCATGCGCGCGGCGGCCGGAGACAGGCTGCGGCCGGCCAGCCGGGTGATGCCCAATTCACGCTCGATGCGCGGGCCGGACAGCGGCACAAAGGCCAGGCCGCGCGAGTCCGGCGGCACGCCCAGCCGCGCCAACACCGTGACGCCGACGCCGCGTTCCAGCATGGCCAGCAGCGACATCATGTTGGACACGAAGACCTGCCGGTCCAGCATGAAGGCCGCCTGCGGATAGCCGGCGAGCTGGCGGTGGGCGATGGTGCCGACCAGGGGCAGGTCCTCGATCTCGCGCCAGGTCACCGACTTGCGCCTGGCCAGCGGGTGACCGCGATGGCACACCAGGCCGAAAGCGTCGCGCAGCAAGGGCTCGAACGACAGCCGCCGATCCTGCGACACCGGGCTGCATACGCCCAGCTCCGCCTCGCCCGCCAGCACCATGCGCTCTACGCCCTCCGAGTTGTCGTCGAACAGGCGCAGCGCCACCGCCGGATAGCGCTCGCGGTACACGGCCACCAGTTCCGGCAGCCAATGCGTGGCCACGGTGGCCACCGACGCCATGGTCAAGGTGCCGGCCTCGTTGCTGGCCAGTCCCGACAGTGCCCCCGCCACGCGGTCGTGGTGCTGCACCAGCTCGCGCGCCAGCGGCAGGCAGTCCTGCCCGAAACGCGTGAGCGTGCCGCGGTTGCCCGGCTCGAACAGCGGCTGCCCCAGGCGCTGTTCCATTTCGCGGATGGACAGCGACAACGCCGGCTGCGAACGGAAGGCCCGGGCCGCCGCCGCGCGGAAACTGCGCAGTTCGGCCACCAGCAGGAAGTGGCGATAGTGCGTGATGGAAATCTCGGGCAAGGGACGCATGGCGTGATTTCAATTAGAAGAACTTATCTAATCATATGAAAAATAAAGTTTTCTCATAGCATGGGCCAACCTAAGATGGCCGCACCATGAATGCCGACTCGCTGCTCCCGTCACTTTCCACCCACGCCGATCCGCTGGATTTCAGCCTCGCCGACCGCCTGCCCGCCCGCCGCAGCGGCCAGTGCCGCCTGATCGTCGGCGCGGATTCCCAGGACGGCAGGCCCGGCCTGCTGTTCGTACCCGGCGCCTACCACGGCGCCTGGTGCTACGCGCACTACCTGGATTATTTCGCCCACGCCGGCCTGGCCTGCGCGGCGCTGGACTTGCGCGGCCATGGAGCCCTGCCGCAGGACGATGCGTTTACATCGGCGGGCATCGCCGACCTGAGCCAGGATGTCGTCAGCGCCCTGGACGCGCTGGCGCGTCCCACGGTCGTCGTCGGCCACAGCATGGGCGCGCTGCCGGCGCTGCTGGCCGCCAGCCAGCGCACGGTGGCGGGCGTGGTCCTGCTGGCGCCGTCGCCTCCCGGCGACCTGCCCGGCGCGCAGGCGCTGCCGCCCGTGCCGGAGGACACGCCGCGCCGCGCTCCGAACGACAACGAAATCCGCGCGCGCTTTCTGGCGACCGCGCCGGACCGCGACGTCGCCTCGGTATCGCAACGCCTGTGCGCCGAAAGCCCGCAAGTGCTCAACGACCGCTACCTGCTGCGCGTGCCGGTCGACGCCGCCGCCATCGACGCTCCCGGCCTGTGCCTGGAAGCCGGACTGGACACGCATGACCGCCACCCGCCCGGCCAGGACCTGGCGATCGCGCGCCGCTTCGGCTTTTCCCACGCCGTGCTTGCGGGGCAGCCGCATTGCATGATGTACGCGGACCAGTGGCAAGTCAGCGCTGCCGCCATCCTGGATTGGCTCCGCGGCCAGTTCGGCTGAGCCCCGCAGATCAACCACAACAACGACAACGACGCGCAACCGCGCCATCAGGAGACAACCATGTCCATACCCCGCTACATCCGTCCGGCCCTGATCGGCGCCGGCCTGCTGCTGGCAGCAGCCGCTCATGCTGCCGGCTGGCCCGAGAAGCCCGTGACCCTTATCGTGCCGTCCGCCGCCGGCGGCGCGGCCGACCTCACCGCGCGCACGCTGGCGCAGTACCTGGGCGAGAAGACCGGCCAGACCGTGGTGGTCGAGGACCGTCCCGGCGCCGGCGGCATCGTCGGCACCAACGCCGCCAAGAACGCGGCGGCCGACGGCTACACCTTCCTGCTGTCCACCAATTCCACCCACTCCGCCAACCAGTTCCTCTACAAGAGCCTGCCCTACGACGCGCAGAAAGACTTCCGCCAGGTCGGCATGCTGGGCACCTTCGGCACGGTCGGCGTGGTCTCTCCCGACAGCCCGTACCGCACGGTGCCGGATCTGGTCGATTACGCCAAGAAGCATCCCGGACAGGTCTTCTTCGGCTACTACAGTTCGTCCTCGCAAGTGCCGTCCGAGCTCCTGAAGCAGCGCGCCGGCATCGAGATCACCGGCGCGGCCTACAAGAACATCACGCAGATCATCACCGACCTGCGCGGCAAGCAGATCAACTTCGCCTTCGTCGACTACCTCACCGCGATGGGCCAGATCGACGGCAAGGGGCTGGTCCCCATCGCCGTCACCGGCGCCCAGCCGCAAGCGGCCTGGCCCAGCGTGCCGACCATGACCACCTACTATCCGGATTTCGTCGTCGCCGGCTGGCTGGGCCTGTCGGCGCCGGCGGGCACGCCGCCGGACATCGTGGAAAAGATGAACGCCCACATGCAGGCGGCGGTCAAGGATGAGGCCACCGCCAGCAAGCTGCGCGCCCTGGGCCTGACGCCGGAATCGATGGACGTGGCGCGCTTCGACGCCTTCGTGAAAGAAGACACGGCGCGCTGGCAGGAATGGATCCGGATTTCCGGCATCCAACCCCAATAAAAAACGGGGCCCTCCCTATATCTATACAGAGAGGGCACCGCAGCGTCTACAGCGGCAGGCGCTGCTCGTGCTTGATTTCACGCAGCGCGACGATGGTGCGCGTCTGGCGTATACCCGGCATGTTGAACAGGAAACGGTGCAGGAACCGGTCGTAGGCTTCCGGGCTTTCCACCAGGATCTTCAGCAGGAAGTCCGAATCCCCCGTGACCGCATAGCACTCAAGGATCTCGGGCGCGTCGCGCACCGAGCGCTCGAAGTTCTCGACCGTATTGGCCGAATGCCGCTCCAGGCTGATCTGCGCGAACATGCAGCCCAGCCCCACCTTGCTGCGGTCCACCTGGGCGCTATAGCCCTGGATCACCCCGCTGGCTTCCATCGCTTTCACCCGCCGCCACACCGGCGCGGCCGACAGGCCCACCTTCTCTGAAAGCTGCTGCGCCGAGGCCCGGCCGTCCTCCTGCAAGGCCTTGAGGATGCCGATATCGGTCTTGTCCATCGCTTAGTCTCCTGGTTTTTGTCGAACACGAAATGTTCATTGCGAATTATAGGGATAGCACGATCCAAAAACGCAATAAACCTGATGGCTCGCGAACCTATCATGGTGCCGAAACCAGGAGTATTCACCATGGACGGTACCCCCGCCGCCGAACCCCAGCTGGACCTCGAGTACCAGCTCGCCGACAACCTCACCCGCAGCTCCGGCCGCATCTTCCTGACCGGCACCCAATCGCTGGTGCGCATCATGCTGACCCAGGCCCGAATGGACCGCGAGCGCGGCCTGAACACGGCCGGCTTTGTCTCGGGCTACCGTGGCTCGCCGCTAGGCGGCGTGGACATGGCCATGTGGAAGGCGCAGAAGGCGCTGGACGCCAACCAGATCACCTTCCTGCCCGCCATCAATGAAGACATGGCGGCCACCGCCGTCATGGGTACGCAGCAGGCCGGCGTGCGCGCCGACCGCAACGTCGATGGCGTCTACGCCATGTGGTACGGCAAGGGCCCGGGCGTGGATCGCGCCGGCGACGCGCTGCATCACGGCAACGCCGCGGGCGCATCGCGCAGCGGCGGCGTGCTGGTGGTGGTGGGCGACGACCACACCGCCGTCTCGTCCTCGATCCCGCACTCCAGCGAGGCTTCGCTGATCGGCTGGCAGATGCCCATCGTGCATCCCGCCTCCATCGACGAATACGAGACCTTCGCGCTCTGGGGCTGGGCCCTGTCGCGCTACTCGGGCACCTGGGTCGCCTTCAAGGCCGTGTCCGAAACCATCGAATGCGGGCACTCCTTCGTCCCCGCCCCCGCCCAGCGCTACGACATGCCGGCGGACCCAGACATGCCGCCCGAATCGCTCGAATACTCCGCGCGCGACTTCCTGTCGCTGGCCATCGAAACGCGCATGAACCTGCGCATGAAGGCCGTGGCCGCCTTTGCGCGCCGCCACAGCATCGACCGCCTGGCCTGTCCGGCGCCCAAGGCCACCGTGGGCATCGTCACGGTCGGCAAGGCGCACCTGGACACCATGGAAGCGCTGTCGCGCCTGGGCGTGGACACCGTCACCGCCAACGCGCCGGTGCGCATCTACAAGCCCGGCCTGACCTGGCCGCTGGATAGCGAACGCCTGCTGGAGTTCGCGCGCGGCCTGTCGCACATCCTGGTGATCGAGGAAAAAGGCGCGGTGGTCGAAAGCCAGATCAAGGACCTGCTCTTCAATATGCCGGAGCGCCCCTCGGTCATCGGCAAGAAAGGCTTCGACGGCGAAGCGTTGGTGCCTTCGGCCGGCCAGCTGCGCCCTTCCCTGCTGGCGCAGCCGCTGGCCAGCTGGCTCAGCCGCGCCGCCGGCCTGCCGCTGGCGGCCGACCTGTCCGCGTTCGCCTGCCAGGCGCCGCTGTCCAACGATGCCGACGGCATGCGCCGCCGCCCCTACTTCTGTTCGGGCTGCCCGCACAGCACCTCGACCAAGGTGCCCGAAGGCAGCCAGGCGCTGTCGGGCGTGGGCTGCCACTACATGGCCGCCTGGATGGACCGCGACACCGGCGGCCTGACGCAAATGGGCGGCGAAGGCGTCGACTGGATCGGCCTGTCGCGCTACACCAAGATGCCGCACATCTTCCAGAACATGGGAGAAGGCACCTATTACCACTCTGGCTATCTCGCCATCCGCCAGGCGGTCGCGGCCAAGGCCAACATCACCTACAAGATCCTGTTCAACGACGCCACGGCCATGACGGGCGGCCAGCCCATCGACGGCCCGATCTCGGTGCCCAGCATCTGCCAGCAATTGCGCGGCGAGAACGTGACGCGCATCGTCGTCACCACGGACGAGCCCGAAAAATACCAGGGCGTGGACCTGGGCGCCGGCATCACGGTGCACCACCGCCGCGAACTGGACGCGCTGCAGCGTGAGTTGCGCGAGATCGCCGGCGTGACCGTGCTGATCCACGACCAGACCTGCGCCGCCGAAAAGCGCCGGCGCCGCAAGAAGAACCAGTTCCCCGACCCCGCACGCCGCATGCTGATCAACAGCGCCGTCTGCGAAGGCTGCGGCGACTGCGGCGTGCAATCGAACTGCCTGTCAGTGGTGCCGCTGGAAACGCCCTATGGCCGCAAGCGCGCCATCGATCAGTCCAGCTGCAACAAGGACTATTCCTGCGCCGAAGGCTTCTGCCCCAGCTTCGTCTCCGTCATGGGCGGCAAGCCCAAGAAGAGCGCCGCGCCCAAGGCCGACCAGGAACGCCTGCAAAAACTGATCGCGCAATTGCCCCTGCCCGCCATGCCCGCGCTGGACCATCCCTACCGCCTGCTGGTGGCCGGCATGGGCGGCACCGGCGTCATCACCATCGGCGCCATCGTGTCGATGGCCGCGCACCTGGAAGGCCTGTCCGCCGCCGTGCTCGACCTGACCGGCCTGGCGCAAAAAGGCGGCACGGTGGTCAGCCACATCCGCCTGGCGCCTCCCGGCGCGCCTGCCGGCCCTGTGCGCCTGGACTGGCAGCAGGCCGACGCCGCGATCCTGTGCGACCCGGTCGCCTCCGTGGCGCCGGATTCGCTGGGCGCGCTGCGCCGCGGCCACACCCAGGTCACGGTCAACAGCTACGTCGCGCCGGTCACCGACTTCACCCGCAACCCGGACGCCGCCATGCGGCCCGAAGCGCTGCTGGCCAAGATCCGCCACGCGGCGGGCGAATCCAACACCGCTGCGATCGACGCGCATGAAGCGGCGCTGGCCCTGTTCGGCGACAGCATCCTGTCCAATATGTTCATGCTGGGCTATGCCTGGCAGCGCGGCGGCGTGCCGCTGTCGCAAGCGGCCATCAACCGCGCCATCGAACTCAATGGCGTGGCGGTGGCGGCCAACCGGGCCGCGTTCGACAGCGGTCGCCTCGCGGCGCACCAGCCCGACGCGCTGGAAGGCGCGCTGCGGCCGCGCGCCCAGGTGGTGCAGCTGCATGTGCCCGAGTCGTTCGAACGCGCCGTCGCCCGCCGCATCGAAGACCTCACCGCCTACCAGGACGCCGGCTATGCCCGCCAATTCCAGGACGTGGTCGAGGCCGTCGCGGCGCGCGAACGCGAACTGGCGCCCGACGCCAAGACCCCGCGCCTGGCGCTGGCGGTCGCGCGCGGCCTGTTCAAGCTCATGGCCTACAAGGATGAATACGAAGTGGCGCGGCTCTACACCGGCGAGTCGTTCCAGGCACAGCTGAAGGGCCAGTTCGAAGGCGACTACAGCCTGCGCTTCCACATGGCGCCGCCCATCTTCGCGCGCAAGGATCCGCGCACCGGCGTGCCGCGCAAAATGACGCTGGGTCCACGCACCATGACCGCGCTGAAAATGCTGACTCGCCTGAAGCGCTTGCGCGGCACCTGGTTCGATCCCTTCGGCCACACCGCCGAACGCAAGATGGAACGGTCGCTGGTGCGCGAGTACCGCCAGACCATAGACCAGTTGCTCGCAGGGTTGACCCGCGACAAGCTGGCCCAAGCGGCTACAATCGCCGGCCTTGCAGAAACCATCCGCGGCTTCGGTCACGTGAAGGCTGCAAACGTCGAGAAGTATCGGACGGAGTTAGGCCGCTTGATGCAAACCTATACGGCGCCTGCCCCGCAAGATATGCCCCTGCGGAAAACCGCATAAACATTCGCTCTGAGCGGCACCTTCCTGGGCGCGCCTTGCTGGGCGCGCCTAGTGCATTTGGTAACAATCTTTTGTGAACTTCGTCTTATCTTCTTCTTGTCCCTGTCGTACTCGATCACTAGAATTAGTGTCCAACGAGGGGTGCTACACTACATGTTGTGGTCGCCTAAGCGCTGATTCCCGTCGGCCACGCCTTTTGGACTAGCCCGTCCAGAACGTTGCGACCCCCTCAAAAGATCCAATTTCGTACCTGACATGACGTCGTCATGTCGCTATCTACGCGCTTTTCGCACAGGAGCTTCCATGCAGACTACGATCGCCTCTGTGACCCGGCCTACGGCCGTGCCGCCCTCGCAAACCGATTCCCCTGCCGACGCCAATGGCGGGCAATGGGCCAGCTACAACATCATTCGCCGCAATGGCTCGGTGGTCGGGTTCGAACCCAACAAGATCGCCATCGCCATGACCAAGGCCTTCCTGGCCGTCAACGGCGGCCAAGGCGCGGCCTCGGCGCGCGTGCGTGAGCTGGTCGAGAACCTGACCAGCCAGGCCGTCAACGCCCTGGTGCGCAACCGTCCCAACGGCGGCACCTTCCATATTGAAGACATCCAGGACCAGGTCGAACTGGCCCTGATGCGCTCGGGCGAACACGACGTTGCCCGCGCCTACGTGCTGTACCGCGAAAAGCGCACGCAGGAACGCGCCGCGGCCGCTGCCGCCGCCGACACCCAGGAGAAGGCCGCCGCCCCGCAGGAGCACGTGCTGAACGTGACCGACGCCGGCGTGCGCCGCCCGCTGGACCTGGCTGAACTGCGCGCCACCATCGAAGCCGCCGGCGAAGGCCTGGCCGAATTCATCGACACGGAAGCGATCCTGAAGGAAACGGTCAAGAACCTGTACGACGGCATTCCCGTCGACGAAGTGTTCAAGTCCGCCATCCTGTCCGCGCGCGCGCTGGTCGAAAAGGACCCCGCCTACAGCCAGGTCACCGCCCGTCTGCTGCTGCACACGATCCGCAAGGAAGTGCTGGGCGAGGAAGTCTCTCAGGACGGCATGGCCGCCCGCTATGCCGAATACTTCCCCACCTTCATCGCCCGCGGCATCGAAGGCGGCCTGCTGTCGCCCGACCTGGCCAGCTATGACCTGACCAAGCTGGGCCACGCCCTGAACGCCAAGCGCGACCTCCAATTCGGCTACCTCGGCCTGCAGACCCTGTACGACCGCTACTTCCTGCATATCCGCGGCACCCGCATCGAACTGCCGCAGGTGTTCTTCATGCGCGTGGCCATGGGCCTGGCGCTGCGCGAAGCTGACCGCGAAACCCGCGCCATCGAGTTCTACGAGATCCTGTCTTCGTTCGACTTCATGAGCTCGACGCCGACGCTGTTCAACTCCGGCACCCTGCACTCGCAGCTGTCGTCGTGCTACCTCACCACCGTCTCCGACGACCTGGAAGGCATCTACGACGCCATCAAGGAAAACGCGCTGCTGGCCAAGTACGCCGGCGGCCTGGGCAACGACTGGACCCCGGTGCGCGCGCTGCGCAGCCACATCAAGGGCACCAATGGCGAAAGCCAAGGCGTCGTTCCGTTCCTGAAGGTCGTCAACGACACCGCTGTGGCAGTGAACCAAGGCGGCAAGCGCAAGGGCGCTGTCTGCACGTACCTGGAATCGTGGCACCTGGACATCGAAGAATTCCTGGAGCTGCGCAAGAACACCGGCGACGAGCGCCGCCGCACGCACGACATGAACACGGCGAACTGGATTCCCGACCTGTTCATGAAGCGCGTCATGGAAGGCGGCGATTGGACGCTGTTTTCGCCGTCCGACTGCCCCGACCTGCACGACAAGTACGGCCGCGCCTTTGAAGAAGCCTATGTGGGCTACGAAGCGCGCGTGGCCAGCGGCGAACTCAAGCTCTTCAAGAAGATGCCGGCGCTGAACCTGTGGCGCAAGATGCTGTCGATGCTGTTCGAAACCGGCCACCCCTGGATCACGTTCAAGGATCCTTGCAACATCCGCTCGCCGCAGCAGCACGTCGGCGTGGTCCACAGCTCGAACCTCTGCACCGAGATCACGCTGAACACCAACGAATCCGAAATCGCGGTGTGCAACCTGGGTTCCGTAAACCTGGTCGCGCACATGAAGCCGGCTGCCGGCGGCGGTTTCGAACTCGACCACGACAAGATCAAGCGCACCGTCAGCATCGCCATGCGCATGCTCGACAACGTGATCGACATCAACTACTACGCCGTCGACAAGGCTCGCAATTCCAACGCGCGCCATCGTCCGGTGGGCATGGGCATCATGGGCTTCCAGGATTGCCTGCAGATGATGCGCGTGCCTTACGCATCGCAGTCCGCCGTCGAATTCGCCGACCGTTCGATGGAAGCCGTGTGCTATCACGCGTACTGGGCCTCGAGCCTGCTCGCTGAAGAGCGCGGCCGCTATCAATCGTATGAAGGCTCGCTGTGGTCGCGCGGCATCTTGCCGCAAGACACGTTGAAGATGCTGCGCGATGAACGCGGTGGTCATGTTGAAGTCGATGAGTCGAGCACGCTCGATTGGGATACGTTGCGCGCGCGCATCAAACAACATGGCATGCGCAACTCCAATTGCATCGCAATCGCCCCAACCGCGACTATTTCCAATATCATTGGCGTATCTGCGTGCATCGAACCCACTTTCCAGAACTTGTACGTCAAATCGAATCTCTCCGGCGAGTTCACGGTCGTTAACGATTACCTCGTGCGTGACCTGAAGAAACTCGGTCTCTGGGACGAAGTCATGGTCGCCGACCTCAAGTACTTCGACGGCAGCCTGTCCCGCATCGATCGCGTACCTTCCGAACTCCGCGACCTCTACGCCACTGCGTTCGAAGTCGAACCGAGCTGGCTGGTTGAATGCGCGTCGCGCCGCCAGAAGTGGATCGATCAAGCACAGTCGCTGAACATCTATATGGCCGGCGCGTCTGGCAAGAAGCTGGACGACACCTACAAGCTGGCTTGGAAGCGCGGCCTGAAGACGACCTACTACCTGCGTACCCTGGGCGCCACCAGCGCCGAGAAGTCCACGGGACGCGGCGGCGAATTGAACGCCGTTTCCGCAGGAGGCCAGTCCACGTCCGCCGCTGTCGCTGCTGCACCTGTTTTGCCGGAACCCGAAGTTCTCGGGGCGGTTTGCACCATGCGGCCGGGCGACCCCGGCTTCGAAGAGTGCGAAGCCTGCCAATAACCGCCTCCGGAGAATGAATCATGATTAATTGGGAAGACGACACCATCGCCACGCAACCTGCACAATCGCCCGCACCCGCGGCGGGCGGGCAGGCTGCGCCCGCAGTCCGGGCGGCGACCGGTGTTTTCGGCGACACCGCCATGCCCACGCCCGCCGCGCCTGAACACGCGGCCGGCCTGGCCGCCAGCGGCGCCGCCACCTCGCAACGCGTGAAGGTTGCCGACAAGCGCATCATCAACGGCCAGACCGACGTCAACCAGCTCGTGCCCTTCAAGTACAAGTGGGCGTGGGAGAAGTACCTGGCCACTTGCGCCAACCACTGGATGCCGCAAGAGATCAACATGTCGCGCGACATCGCCCTCTGGAAGAACCCGAACGGGCTCACCGAGGACGAGCGCCGCATCGTCAAGCGCAACCTGGGTTTCTTCGTCACCGCCGACTCGCTGGCCGCGAACAACATCGTGCTGGGCACCTACCGCCACATCACAGCGCCCGAGTGCCGCCAGTTCCTGCTGCGCCAGGCGTTCGAAGAAGCGATCCACACGCACGCCTATCAATACATCGTCGAAAGCCTGGACCTGGACGAAGCGGAGATCTTCAACGCTTACAACGAAGTGCCGTCCATCCGCGCCAAGGACGAGTTCCTGATCCCGTTCATCGACGCGATCGCGGACCCCAACTTCAAGACGGGCACTCCCGAAGCCGACCAGACGCTGCTGAAGTCGCTGATCGTCTTCGCTTGCCTGATGGAAGGTCTGTTCTTCTACGTTGGCTTCACGCAGATCCTGGCGCTGGGCCGCCAGAACAAGATGACCGGCGCCGCCGAACAGTACATGTACATCCTGCGCGATGAATCCATGCACTGCAATTTCGGCATCGACCTGATCAACACCGTCAAACTGGAAAATCCGCATCTGTGGACGCCGGAATTCCGCGAAGAAATTCGAGAACTCTTCCGCAAAGCGGTCGAACTCGAATACGCTTACGCCGAAGACACGATGCCGCGCGGCGTGTTGGGCTTGAACGCACCTATGTTCAAATCCTACCTGCGCTTCATCGCCAACCGTCGTTGCCAGCAAATCGGTATCGAACCGCTGTACCCCCAGGAAGAAAATCCCTTCCCGTGGATGGCGGAAATGATCGATCTTAAAAAGGAACGCAACTTTTTTGAAACTCGCGTGATCGAATACCAAACCGGTGGCACGCTGAGCTGGGAGTAAAAGCAGTACGTCATCAGGCCCGGCGCGGGCACGCTCCAGAAGCAAGGAGCGTCGCGTTCGCGACAGGCTTGATGACGCTCTCCCTGGTCAGGGTGTTTTGCCGCCGGGCCGTCTCAAGGAAAAGCGCACCCCCTCGGGGGGCAGCGAGCCGAAGGCGCGGCGTGGGGGCATTTCGAACACGTAGAACAAGCGGTCGGCGGCCTGTGATCAGGTCGCCTGCCGGCGCCATTTGAAATGGCTCGCGCCATAGGAGCGGGGGCCATATCAAATGGCTGTGCCGAATTCATTAGCGCAAACCGTAGTAGCTGTTGCTCGCACAGAACAGCGGCTTGCGCCGATGAATAGCCCGGGCACGATGCGCCGTTGGCGGATCGGGGCACGGGTTTAAGTTCTGGGACCCCTGAACCTAAGGAGCATGACCATGGCAACAGCCAAGAAAGCCGTAAAGAAAGCGGTGAAGAAGCCCGCCGCCAAGAAGGCAGTAGCGAAGAAGGCCGCACCGGCCAAGAAAGCTGCCGTCAAGAAGGTAGCCGTCAAGAAAGTCGCTGCCAAGAAGCCGGCAGTGAAGAAGGTTGCCGCCAAGAAGCCGGCAGTCAAGAAGGTCGCCGCCAAGAAAGCGGTAGCCAAGAAGGCCGTCGCCAAGAAGGCAGTCGCCAAGAAAGCGGTAGCCAAGAAGGTCGTCGCCAAGAAGGCCGTGGCCAAGAAAGCCGTCGCCAAGAAGGCGGTTGCCAAGAAGGCCGTCGCCAAGAAAGCCGTAGCCAAGAAAGTCGTCGCCAAGAAGGCCGTCGCCAAGAAAGCGGTAGCCAAGAAGGCCGTCGCCAAGAAGGCTCCTGCTGCCAAGAAGGCGGTTGCCAAGAAGGCCGTCGCCAAGAAGGCGCCTGCTGCCAAGAAGGCTGCTGCCAAGAAGGCCCCCGCTGCCAAGAAGGCTCCCGCTGCAGCCAAGCCTGCTGCTGCCAAGAAGCCTGCCGCCGCCAAGAAGCCCGCTGCGAAGAAAGCCGCTCCGAAGAAGCCCGTAACGCCGCCGTCCACGGCTGCCGCCCCGGGCGCGAAGACCGCGCTGAACCCCGCCGCGTCGTGGCCGTTCCCGACGGGTGGCCGTCCCTAATCCGGACGGTTCGAAGCGCTAGCTTCGCAGAGCCGCCTGGCCTAGGCCGGGCGGCTTTTTCATGTCCGCGCGGTCCGGAATCGACCGGCCTCCCCCAAGGACTGCGAGCACGCGCTGCCTGCGGGCGATTTTTCGCTTTGGCGTGCGACAATTGACTCCTCTTTTTCAGGGTGACCGTGTCCATGCTCGATGAAATCTTGCGCTTCCTTCTCGAAATCGTGTTCACGCTGTTCGGCGCGGCATTGATTGCCCGCGCCTGGATGCACGCGATACGGCTGCACCCCTTCAACCCCTTGTCGCGCTTCATCTACCAGGTCACCAACTGGCTGGTGATGCCCCTGCGCAAGATCATTCCCGCCGGCAACAAGATCGACTGGACCAGCCTGGTCGCCGTGTGGCTGTCCGCGCTGATCTATCTGGTGCTGGTCTGGCTGGTGGCGATCGGCGCGCTGATTCCGGTGGAATACCTGCCCAAGGCCATGGGCTCGGCCTTGATCATGGCCATCAAATGGGCGCTGAATCTGGTGGTGTGGCTGACGCTGATCCAGGCCGTGCTATCGTGGGTCAACCCGATGGCGCCCATGATGCCGCTGCTGCAGGCGCTGACCGCGCCCATGCTGGACCCCATCCGCCGCCTGCTGCCGCGCACCGCGATCGACTTTTCGCCGCTGGTGTTGCTGATCGTCGCGCAGGTGCTGCTGATGGTGCTGTCCAACATCAGCCAGCGCATGATGGGCCTGTAAAGCAGCGGGGCCGCACGCGGCCCCGCAAGCTCTTACGCCGGAATGCCGGCGTAGATCTCGACCAGCTTCTTGCGGTCGATCTTGTGGTTGTTCGACATGGGAAGCGCCGGGCAAGCCACCAGCTCGGACGGCACCATGTAAGGCGGCAGGCGCTGCGCCAGCCGCTCCTTCCAGCCCGCCAGCGCGTCCGGCGCCAGCATGCACGGCGCCTGCCCGGCCTCCACCCCCGCCACGAATCCGATCAAGCGCACCGCCGTGCCGTCGGGCCTGCGCAGCACCGCGCAGGCGCCGCCCTCCACGCCCGGCAGGCCGTGCAGCGCTTCATCGATCTCGGCCAATTCGATGCGATAGCCGTTCAGCTTGATCTGGTCGTCCATGCGGCCGCGGCAGAACAGCAGGCCGTCGCCCTCCATCTGGCCCAGGTCCCCCGTGCGGAAGGCGCGGCGTCCGTCGGCGTAGGTGTAGAGCTTGGCCTCGTTCAGGTCCGGGCGGTTCAGATAGCCGCGCATGACGTGATCGCCCACGATGCAGATCTCGCCTTCGTCCACGATCAGCACGCTGTCGGGCTTGGCATGTCCCACCGGCAGCGGATCGTGGGCGGCCAGGACCGCGTCGGTGACCTCGATCCAGGTGGTCGCCACGGTGGCTTCCGTGGGACCATAGGTATTCAGAATGACGGCATCCGGGAAGCGCTGGCGCAGTTTCTTGGCCAGCGCCGACGGCAACGGTTCGCCACAGAACAGGAAGGTGCGCAGCGTGGGCAAGGCGGCTGGCGAGAAATCGCGGTTGGCCAACTGCTGATGCGCGAACGACGGCGTGGACACCCAGGCGGTGACGCCGTGTTCGGCCAGGCGGGCCATCCAGGCCGCCGGCGCGGCGATCTGCTCACGCGCATTCAACACGCAGCAGCCCCCTGCGGCCAGGGTGGCGAACACTTCGTACATGGACAGGTCGAAGCTGAACGGCGCCTGGTTCATGAACACGGGCGCCTCGCCCAAGCCGAAGCTGCCCAGCATCCAGTCGCCCAGCAGGCCGACGCTTTCGCGGCCGATCTGCACGCCCTTCGGATCACCCGTGCTGCCGGACGTGAACATGACGTAGGCCAGGCCGCGCTCGGCCAGCATGGCGCCCTCGCCCGGCGTGAAGCTGCCGCTGGCGGCATCGAACACGGCGGCGGCGCGCACGATCTCGACGATGCGGCGCAGGCGCTCCTGCGGATAGATCGTGTCCACCGGCACGAAAGGCGCCCCGATCAGCAGGGCGCCAACCATGGCGACGAAGAACGAGGCTTCCTTGTGGCCGTAGATGGCCACCGGCACATCCGGCGCCGCGCCATGCCTGCGCGCCGCTTCGGCCCAGGCGCCGGCTTCGTCGCGCAATTGCGCCCAGCTCAGGCTGCGGTCGGCGGCGACGACAGCGGGCGCATCGGGCGCGCGCTCGCAATCGGTGAACTGGAAAGACTTCAGATCGAAACGCATGCCGAAACTCCCGGCGTCAGATGGGGCTGCGGCCGCTGAACACGTAAAGCGCCAGCGCAGCAAGAATCAAGGTGAGCACGCGCCCGAGAAAGCGCATGACCGGTTGCGCCAGCGCGGCCTGCAGGCCCGGACGGGTGCGGGCGGCGTTGATCAGCAGGTTGTGGCCTACAGAGTACGCGCCGAACATCAGGCCGCTGACGATGTAGTGCAGCGACAGGCCGTTCCAGACGCCCATGGCCAGCAAGGTCGCGAAGATGCCGATGTTCTGCGCCGCCATGCGATGGCGCCCGAAGAACTTGGTCTTGCTCAGCGCCTTGTAGATGGGCATGAACACCACGTCGCGCAGCCACTCCGACAGGCTGATGTGCCAGCGGCGCCAGAAATCCTGCGGGTTGAGCGTGGCCAGGGGATTGCGGAAGTTGATCGGCAAGGTGAAGCCAAACAGCATGCCGATCCCGATCGCCATCGTGGAATAGCCGGCAAAGTCGAAGAACAGGTAAGCGCTGTAGAGCGAGGCGTTGAGCGCCACGCCGGTGAAGGAGTAGTCGTGCGCGTCCAGCGTCGCCAGGCCGTAGCGCCAGATCAGCTCGGCCACGCCGAACTTCTGGATCACGCCCAGCATGATGAGCTCCAGGCCGCTGAGCCAGGTGTTCAGGTTCACGCCTTCATAGCCGCGCTTCAGGTCCGCCTGGAAATTGCGCCAGCGGTACATGGGACCGGCCAAAAGCGTCAGCGGGAAGAACAGGTAGATGAAGTAGTCCAGCGGCGACACGCGTTCATTGCGTTGCGCGAACAGCAGCACATCAATGGCGCGGAACGTGGCGAAGGACAGCCCCAGCATGGCGCCCAGGTGCGAAACGCCGGTTTTCACCAGCAGCAGCGGCGTCATGGTGATGATCACGGCCAGCCAAGTGGGGATGTAGTTGCGCCGCATGGCCCACAATGCACTGCCGGAAATGGCCAGCAGGGCGATAGGCTGGTAGGGACGCGCCCAGAACACCGCCATCCACACGCCCAGGCAGATCACGCCGATGATGTGCCGGTAGCCGATCCGCAATGGCATGCCGAAGGAACGATAGGCCAACAGGCCCAGGCCGCCGCACAGCGCGCCGCCGAAAAAGCTCAAGCTTGCGAACAATTCCATGGCGGGCTCAGAACTGTTGGTATTGGAATTCGACTTTTATCGGCCCGCCGCTGCCCGTGGTGGGCTGCGCCTGCAGCACGAACACCAGGATCAAGCCGATATATAGGCACAGATGCCAGAAGAAGCGGCGCCCCCAGGCGGCAGCCGCCTTGCGGGATTCCTGCGCGTCGTCGGCACGGCCGGTTTCAGGCGCGGCCGCGGGAAGAGTCTTGTTCATCGGGAAAAGTACTCCGCAATGCCTTGATCGGCCATGGCCCAGCCGAGTTCGGCCAGGTGCATGTCGTCGCGCAGCATGCCCGGCTCGAACGGGATGCTGTAGAGATCCAGGCAGCCCATCTGGTAGCGCTCGCACATGCCGGTGATGGCGGCCACCACCGGGTCGAAGCGCTCTACATCCAGAATGAGCTTGGGATTGAAGGGCTGGATGACGAAGTAGGCGTGCACCTTGCGCTTCTGCAGCAGGGCCATCACGCGCGACAGATCGCCGAGTTCCGCGCGGGTGATCGGATCGACGTCGGCGAATTCGTTGCGGGCCGGCGAATACAGCGGCGCCAGGTACTGCTTGTAGTAATCGTCGCGCACGTCGTAGGGATTGTGCCCGCCCAGGTCCTGCTCGACCGCGCGCGCCTGATGCGTCAGACGCCCCCACTGGCCCTGATCGAGGCGCGCGGCCGCCGGCCAGGACACATAGCGGTGCGCGGGCACGGACAACTTGCTGCGGGGACGATCGGGCGCCGGTTCCTTGCGTGCATGCCACCAGAGCGCCAGCTTGTCCTTCAGTTCCGCGACCTGGCCATTGGCGATGAGCCACAGCAGGCCCCAGTTGGCGTTGTCGCTGATCCAGGTCTGCATCTGCTCGCGCGTGCTGGGCTGGTCCCAGAGCCGGTCCCAGACTGGGCCGGTGACGTGCTCGGCGAACGCGCTGCGCGGCAACTGCCCGCCCGAGGCGAACCAGGCCGGCGACAGCATGATCACCAGCCGCGTATTGGGCGTGAGCGAATCCGCCACCGACTCCAGCACGCTGACAATGCCGTAGGACTGGAACATGGCATGGCCGTAGGCCAGTGTCGGCACCTTCAGCTCTTCCGGGAAGAAGCGATAAGGCACGAAACGCAGGTCGTGGCTGGACAACTCGGACGAACCCAGCACGACCAGCGTGCCGTCACTCAGGGCGTTGCCCAGGCGGTTCAGGTTGACGTGCTGGGTGCCCCAGTCCGGCCCCAAGTTGGGCAGGTAGTTGCTTTTGGCGGCCGCGGCGGCCGAAGGCGCCGACATCGGGTTCACGACTCGGCTGAGCAGATCGTCCGCGCCGCAATACGTACCCACCGCCAGAGCCACCGCCGTCGCGGCAGCCGCGACGTGAGACAACAGCCGGGTATTACGAAGTATGGGCAGCGACATAGCCGGCAAGCGTGCGGACCGACTGTAGATGCTCCGCGATCTCGGGAGCCGGGATGCTGCAGCCGTACTCCGACTCGACCGCCAGCGTGATATCCACGGCGGCGAGCGAATCGACCAGGCCGGTGGCAATCAACTGCGTATCGGGGGTGACTTTCTTCATGACGATCGACTCGACGATCTCGCCGATCCTGGTGTGGAGTGCTTGCTCGGTATGCATAGATAGTGCGGCGTTACGGGCTTGATTGGCCAAATATCCCCCGCCCCGGGATTCAGGACGACGAGATTACAAAGAAACGGCTGAAACCGGGCTGAAAACCCAGCCCCCCCACGAACGACGTTTCAGATGCACTCAGTTACATGATTTTCGCAATACGACGTCGATCGCAGGCGCAATCATGGCACTACGTTCGTGAAATCGCCATTGAACTTATGGAGGAAATGGCGAGAAAAGGCTGGCAAACGTAACGTTCGCGGGTAAATCCCCGGGCGCCGCGTTGCGGCCGAGCGACAGATTCTTACGCTTGAGCGGCGATGCCTGCCCTACCCCTTATGGGCCGGCAGGCCGCCGGCAATAAAAAAGCCCCCTGACGGGGGCTTTGTCCAGCCGCGCCGCAAGCGGCGCCGAACTGACGCTTACATCGGCGTGACGCGGGTCGGGCCGGAGCCGCTGATCACCTGCACACGCTGGCCCACGCTGATGGGCACGTCCGCTTCCTGCGCGACGACGCGGGTTTCGCCGTTGTCCAGGCGCACGGTGATTTCGTAGCCGGAGTTCTTGCCGGTCTGGTTCTCGATGGCGTTGCCCGCCAGCGCGCCCAGGATGACGCCGCCCACGGTAGCGATGGTGCGGCCGGTGCCGCCGCCAATGGCGTTGCCCGCCACGCCGCCCAACGCGCCGCCGGCCACCATGCCAACGCCGCTGGACTTGTCGTTCTGGATCACGATGGGACGCACGCCGGTGACCGTGCCGGTGCGGACGATCTGCTCGCGCTGCGCCTGGTCATAGCTGTAGACACCGCTGGACGCGCTGCGATTGGCGCAGCCGCCCAGGACCGCCATCGAGGTCACGACGGCGGCGATCGCCAGCCAGCGCCCCGCGCGCGGCGTCACCAGGGAAAAAGTTTTGCTTTGATTCATTTGGACTCCTCGATCGGCCATTGCCGACGATGTACTCATCATACCCTGGCCCCGAATCGGGGCCAGCGATGCTGCAACACACTGAAACGCACCGCCAGAAGCTGAAAAACGCGGCTGGGAAAGGCGCCGGAACTCGCCGCCTTCACCCCTCTCCCACGGTTCGACCGCGGCGCAACTACCGGGTTCCCGAGGAGTTCAAACAGGCAGATGGATGCCGTAGGTCGCGTGCAGCACGGCGTCGATCTCGGCGCGCGACGGCGCGTGATTCTGCGGTCCGCGCGAAGCGATCTTGATGGCGCCCATGACGTTGCCCAGGCGGCAGCTATCTTCCCAGCTCCAGCCGCTGGTCAAGCCGTAAAGCAGGCCGCCGCGCTGCGCGTCGCCGCAGCCGGTCGGGTCCACCACCTGAGCCGCGCGCACCGGCGCGATCTGGATGGTCTTGCCCTCGGTCAGCAACGTGGCGCCTTCCGCGCCGCGCGTCACCACCACGGCCTGCAACGATCGGGCGATGTCTTCCATGCTGCGGCCCGTGCGCTGTTCCACCACGCCGGCTTCGTAGTCGTTCACCGTCAGCGCCTGTGCCAGCTTTAGCATGCGCTCCAGGTCCGCGCCGTCGAACAGCGGCATGGCCTGGCCCAGGTCGAAGATGAACGGAATGCCGCGCTTATGCAGGCGCTCGGCATGGGCGAACATGCCTTCCTTGGCGTCGGGCGCAACGATGGCCCAAGCCGCGTCGGCATCGCTCAGGTCGTTTTCCGCCGCGTGCGCCATGGCGCCGGGGTGGAAAGCCGTGATCTGGTTGTCGTCCAGGTCGGTGGTGATGAAGCACTGCGCGGTGAACGTGTCCGGAATCACCTTGACGCGGCTGACGTCGATGCCCAGGCCAGCCATGCGCTCCATGTACTCGCCCGCGTCTTCGCCCACGGTCGCCACGGGCACGGGCTTGCCGCCCAGCAGATTCATGCTGTAGGCAATATTGCCCGAGCAGCCGCCGTATTCCTTGCGCATGCTGGGCACCAGGAACGACACGCTCAGCGACTGGATGCGGTCGGCAAGAATGTGCTCCTTGAAACGTCCCTCAAACACCGCGATGGTGTCGAACGCCATCGAACCGCAAACCAGAACTGGGGTTGCCATGCTAGTCATCCCTTAAGGAAAGAATTTACTGAGTTGGTAGCCATTGACCTGAACGCCGGTCACTTCAATAGGCACGGAAATTTTCAGGTCGCTATTAGGCGCGAAGGGACCACGAAGTTGCTCGGGCGTCAGGTAGTCCTCGGGTCTGAGCACACGACGCACAACCGCCGTATCGGACAGGTCGTTCAGATCCAACACCAGCGCCGGCCAGTGCTGCGGCTTGTCATGGCTGTTGCGTAGATTCACTGTCAGCACCAGGCGGCTGCGGCCGTCGTCGATCGCCGCGGCGCCGGTCGGCGGCTGCAGCGACGAAGCGAGGATAAGGATGCGGTCCAGACGGCGCGCATAGCCTACGGTGCAGCCCAGCGGCTGGCACGCGGTCTCCAGCACCGGCCGCAGAATGGGCACGGAGTTGGCGATATCCGTGCGATACACGTACACCAGTTGCAGTCCCAGCCCGATCAGGCCGATCAGGCAGGCATAGCCCCACAGCTTGCGCAGCAGGCCATGCCGCTCCTCGCGGTCCTGGTCGAGGAACTCGGGCGGCGCGCGGCCCACATCGGTGGCGCTGGAATAGCGCGTGCGCGTGTCGCCCAGCACCGGTTCGCCGGATTCGTCGCGATCCGGGCCGTGATCGTCACTGTAATCGTCCCGGTGCTCGTCCGCGTACTCGTTGTCATATTCGTCGTCGCGCTCTTCATCGCGCACGTCGGCGCGGGCACGGCCAATGGTGAAGGCAGGCTCCGCATGCGCGCCGCGCGAGGCGGCATCGGGGCGATAGGCGGGCTGAACCGCCGCTGGGACGGTCCAGCGTGCCTGATTTTCGTCCTGCGCAATCACGTCGTCGGCCGGACGATGGCCGACCCGGTGGTGCGCGGGGCCATCAGCCCAGTCTTCGACCAGGTCATCGGGCAGATCGTCGTCTTCGTCCTGCTCGCGCTCCTGCGCGGCGCGCGCAGGCTCCGCGCGCCGCCGGATATCGTCGCGACCGCGCAGCACGGCGGGCGGAACCTCCGGCGCACGATAGGGCGGCGCCACGGGCGCGCGCGGCGGTTCCGGCTCATCGTCCCAGGGCGGGATCTGTGAAAGATCCGCCGCTGGCGCGGGATGCGGAGCCGGCGGCGTGGCTGGGAACGGCTGCGCGGCGGGAGGTTGCGGCGCAATGGAGGCTGTTGGCGCAAATGGATTCTGCGGCGCAGCGGGAGCCACGGGCGCCGCCAGGACCGGCGCGGCCTGACTGGCGGCCGGCGTCACCGGCATGGCCGGCGCGGCGGGCGGCTCGGGTTGCGGCGCCGCGCCCGTGGCCGGCACCAGGCAGGCGCGCCCGTCAAACACGGTCGAGCAGGCGCCGCAGCGCACCAGGCCATTACGGACCCGCAACTGGTCAGGCACCACCTTGAAGGTGGTGCCGCACTGCGGACAGCGGGTGGTCAAGGCCATGGCGCAATCCTGCAGGCGGTGCTCAGGCCTTCTGGCCGTGCAGGCACACCCAGCCGTCGCGCGCGCGCCAGACCGACATCGCGATCCAGGGCGCGTAGGCGGCGGCCACTTCCTCGGCCTGCCGCTCCAGCACGCCGGACAGCACCAGATGGCCGCCTGCGGCGACGCGTCCGGCCAGCATGGGCGCCAACACCTTCAGGGGATTGGACAGGATGTTGGCCACCACCACTTCAAAGGTACCTTCGGCCAGCGCGTCGGGCAGCATGGCTTGCAAGTCGACGTGGTTGACCTCGGCGTTGAAGATCGTGCTCTGCACCGCCTGGGCGTCGATATCCACCGCCTGGGTCGGACCCGCGCCCAGCTTGCGCGCGGCGATCGCCAAGATGCCCGAGCCGCAGCCGTAGTCCAGCAGTGTGGCGCCGGCCGGCAATTCGGCTTCCAGCCAGGCCAGGCACAGATGAGTCGTGGGATGGCTGCCGGTGCCGAATGCCAGGCCCGGATCCAGCTCGATGTGGATCGCGCCTTCCTGGGTGGCGGCGTCCGGCTCGAAGGCCGGGACGTCGGGATTGTCGCGGTGCCAGCTGGGTACGATCCACAGGCGTTCGGCGATATGGATGGGGCCGAACTGCGACTGCGTCAGGCGCACCCAGTCGGCGTCGGGCACGTCGCGCAAGCTCCAGCCCTCGAACACGGCGGGGTCCAGTTCACCGGCGGCGGCAGCCTCTTCCATGATCTGCGCGGGATCGGCCCCGTCGGGCAGCAGCGCGACGACGCGGTTGCGGTCCCAGGCTTGCACGTCGGGCTCGGTGCCCGGTTCGCCGAACAAGGGACGCTCGTCGTCGGTGCCCAGGTCGGCATCTTCGACGGATACCGACAGCACGCCTGCTTCCAGCAGGGCGTCCGAGAGGGCTTCGGCCTGCGCCTCCAGGCAATGGAGCACGAGTTCACGCATGATGATTCTTCCATCTGGTCAACGGGCCGCGGCTTGCGCCGCGGCCCGTTGACCGTAAAACAAAACAGGAGCGGCCCGGGAGCGGAAAGCCCCCGGATCGCGGTCAGGGACGCTGAGCCAACTTGTGTTCCAGGTAATGGATGCTGGTGCCGCCTTCGATGAAGCGGGCGTCCTGCAGCATTTCGCGGTGCAGCGGGATGTTGGTGGAAATGCCTTCCACCACCATTTCCGACAGCGCGGTGCGCATGCGGGCCAGCGCCTGGTCGCGCGTGTCGCCGTAGGTGATGACCTTGGCGATCATCGAGTCGTAGTTCGGCGGCACGAAATAGCCGTTGAACGCATGCGAATCGATACGCACGCCCGGGCCGCCCGGCGTGTGCCAGTTGGTGATGCGGCCGGGGCTGGGCACGAAGCGGAAGGGATCTTCCGCATTGATGCGGCATTCGATCGCGTGGCCCTTGAATTCGATGTCGCGCTGGCGCAGCGTGAACTTCTCGCCGGCGGCGATCAGGATCTGCTGCTGGACCAGATCGATGCCGGTGATCAGTTCGGTGACCGGGTGTTCGACCTGGATGCGGGTGTTCATTTCGATGAAATAGAACTCGCCGTTTTCATACAGGAACTCGAACGTGCCTGCGCCGCGGTAGCCCATCTTGCGGCAGGCGTCGGCGCAACGGTCGCCGATGCGCTCGATCAGCCGGCGCGCGACGCCAGGCGCGGGCGCCTCTTCGATGACTTTCTGGTGGCGGCGCTGCATGGAGCAGTCGCGCTCGCCCAGCCAGACGGCGTTGCGGCCGCCATCGGCCAGCACCTGGATTTCGATATGGCGCGGGTTCTCGAGGAACTTCTCCATATAGACTTCCGGATTGTTGAACGCGGCGCCCGCTTCCGAGCGCGTCATGGTGACGGCGTTCAGCAGCGCGGCCTCGGTGTACACCACACGCATGCCGCGGCCACCGCCGCCGCCTGCCGCCTTGATGATGACCGGATAGCCGACTTCGCGCGCAATGCGGATGATTTCCTGCGGATCGTCGGGCAACGCGCCTTCCGAACCCGGCACCACCGGCACGCCGGCTTCGATCATGGCGCGCTTGGCGCTGACCTTGTCGCCCATCAGGCGGATGGTGTCCGGACGCGGACCGATGAAGACGAAGCCGCTCTTTTCGACGCGATCGGCAAAGTCGGCATTTTCGGACAAGAACCCGTAACCCGGGTGGATTGCCTCGGAATCCGTGACTTCGGCCGCCGAAATGATGGCCGGCATGTTCAGGTAGCTTTCACGCGACGGCGCGGGCCCGATGCACACAGATTCATCGGCCAGGCGCACGTACTTGGCTTCGCGGTCAGCCTCGGAGTGCACGACCACGGTCTTGATGCCCAGCTCGCGGCAAGCGCGCTGAATGCGCAGGGCGATTTCGCCCCGATTGGCGATCAGGATTTTTTCGAACATTTTCAGCTATCAGCCAATGACGAACAGGGGTTGACCGTACTCGACGGGCTCGCCGTTTTCGACCAGGATTTCTTTGATGACGCCGGACTTGTCGGCTTCTATCTCATTGAGCAGCTTCATGGCTTCAATGATGCACAGCGGGTCGCCTTCCTTGACGGTGGCGCCGACGTCGATGAACGGCGCCGCACCCGGGTTCGGCGCGCGGTAGAACGTGCCGACCATGGGGGCCTTGACGACATGGCCCTGAATCACCGGCGCGGCTTCCGCGGCGGGTGCGGCCGGAGCCACGGCCTGAGCCGCCGGCGCGGCCGGCACGCCGGCTTCGGGGTGGTGGTAGGCGACCGGCTGCAAGGTCTGCGAGAACTTGACGATCCTCACCTTGCCTTCACCTTCGGTGATTTCCAGCTCGGCGATGCCCGATTCAGCCACCAGGTCGATCAGGGTTTTGAGTTTTCGGAGGTCCATAGAAGCTGCTTCCCGAGATAGTGTCGGCGACGTCCCAGCGTCGGGTCCGCGCCGTATAAGATGTAAATGCTGTGGTTTGGTGCGAGATCAGTGCCGCACTGCGTAACGCAGAGCCGCCTCGTAGCCGTCCGCGCCCAGGCCGCTGATAAGGCCTACCGCCAAGTCGGACAGATAAGAGTGATGCCTGAAGGGCTCTCGCTTATACAGATTGGACAAATGTACTTCAATAAATGGGATCGCGACCCCAGCCAGCGCATCGCGAATTGCGACGCTGGTGTGCGTATAAGCCGCCGCGTTGATGATGATGAAATCGGTGCCGTCTTGCCGGGCCGCCTGAATGCGGTCAACCAGCGCGCCTTCGTGATTGCCTTGCCACGCTGTCAGCGTGGCGCCCAGTTCGCCTGCGAGCAGCTCAAGACCCTCGTTGATCTGTTGCAGCGTGAGGCTGCCGTAGATGTGAGGTTCCCGGGTGCCGAGCAGGTTCAGGTTCGGGCCATGCAATACCAGTATGTTTTGCGCCATGCGCTTGCCAATGAGTGGTTTGCCAATTGTTGGCAAAACAGCCGATAAACCAGCTTTTTACGCCAATTCCTACTATTTGTCCAACAGACTTACGCCTTTAAACCAGATAAAGTGCGATCCAGATCATCGGGCTGAATTTCACCCAATATCTTCCGGTTAATTCCGCCATCTGCGTTGAAAACAATAGTAAAAGGCAGGCCTCCGCTGGGGTTTCCCAGCTTGCGCAAGGTATCGATGGCACCTGCGCCTATCACCCACAGGGGGTAGGAAACCTGTACTTTCTCGACAAATTTTTGCATATTCGCAGCCGAATCGACACCAATGCCGACAAATCGTACATGCGGATATTTTTTCTGCAAGGCGTCGAGTTCGGGCATTTCTCGGACGCATGGCGCGCACCAGGTAGCCCAGAAATTGACCACGATGGGTTGGCCTTTCCAGCCTGCCAGGGTATGGGACGCCCCGTTCAGGTCGGGGAGCGGCATCTGCATCAGGCCGGCGACGGGATCGCCGGCGTCGGCTGGAGCCGAGGGCGTCGTGGTCTTGCGGCCCATCAAGGTATAGCCGCCTGCAACCGTGGCGGCTATGGCCACGCCGGCGGAAAGAAGTAGGCGTCGATTCATGGCGCGATCATAACCGCTGCCGCCGTTTCGCGCCGCGCCCGCCGCAGTCCGGCGCGTCTCTATATATACAATGCAGGACAGGAGAGTTTTCAATGCACCTGCATATTCTTGGCATCTGCGGTACGTTCATGGGCGGCCTGGCGCTGATCGCGCGCGCCGCCGGCCACAAGGTCACCGGTTGCGACGCGGGCGTGTACCCGCCCATGAGCACGCAACTGTCCGAGCAAGGAATCGAGCTGATCGAAGGCTTCGGTGCCGAACAACTGGCGCTCAAGCCCGATCTGTACGTGATCGGCAACGTGGTCAGCCGCGGCAATCCCCTGATGGAGGCCATCCTGGAGTCCGGCGCGCGCTACGTGTCCGGCCCGCAATGGCTGGGCGACAACATCCTGCCGGGCCAGCACGTGCTGGCGGTGGCAGGCACCCACGGCAAGACCACCACCAGCTCGATGCTGGCCTGGGTGCTGGAAGCCGCGGGCATGGCGCCCAACTTTTTGATCGGCGGCGTGGCACAGGACCTGCACGTGTCGGCGCGCTTCGACCCATCGCGCCGTCCCTTCGTGATCGAGGCGGACGAGTACGACACGGCTTTCTTCGACAAGCGCTCGAAGTTCGTCCATTACCGCCCGCGCACCGCCATCCTGAATAATCTTGAATACGATCACGCCGACATCTTCCCCGATCTCGCCTCGATCGAAACCCAGTTCCACCACCTGGTGCGCACCATACCCGGCTCGGGCCGCATCGTGCGCCCGTCGCACTGCGCCGCGCTGGACCGCGTGATTGCGCGCGGATGCTGGTCTGAAACCGTCACGTTTGGCGCCGATGGCGCCTGGCAGGCGACCGCGCCGGACGCCGAAGGCGCGTTCAGCGTGCTGCGCGGCGGCGTGACCGCCGGCACCGTGCGCTGGAACTTGAGCGGCGAGCACAACCGCATGAACGCGCTGGCAGCGCTGGCAGCCGCCGAACACGTAGGCGTGCCGGCTGCGCAAGGCATCGACGCCCTGACCCGCTTTGCGGGCGTGAAACGTCGCATGGAATTGCGCGGCACGGTCAACGGCATCAAGGTCTACGACGACTTCGCGCACCACCCCACGGCCATCGCCACCACCCTGGAAGGCCTGCGCCGCCAGGTCGGCGCGGCCCGCATCCTGGCGGTGCTGGAGCCGCGCTCCAACACGATGAAGCTGGGCACCATGGCTGCCCGCCTGCCCGAGGCCCTGGCCGACGCCGACCTGGTGTTCTGCTTCGGCGCCCATTCCGGCAAACACGCGCTGGGCTGGAATCCGGCCGAAGTGCTGGCGCCCCTGGGCGACCGCGCTTCCAGCTACGATGACATCGGCGCGCTGGTTGCCGCCGTGGCGGGCGCCGCCCGCCCGGGCGACCAGGTTCTGGTCATGAGCAACGGCGGTTTCGGCGGCGTGCACGGCAAGCTGCTGGACGCCCTGCAGGCGCGCGCCTGATTCCGGCAACGACACCGCAAAGGCGAGCCATGATTCTCTATCTGCACGGTTTCCGTTCCTCGCCGACCTCGTTCAAGGCCCGGATGATGGCCGACGCCATGGCCGCGCGCGGCCTGTCGGCGGCCTGGGCCTGCCCGCAACTGCCCGCCAGCCCGCGCGAAGCCATCGCTCTGTCCATGGGCATCGCCCGGCGCCAACTGGAGGGCACGGACTCGCCCCGCAAGCTGACCGTGATCGGCTCTTCGCTGGGCGGCTTCTATGCCACCTGGCTGGCCGAACAGCTGGGCTGCAAGGCGGTGCTGCTGAATCCGGCGGTCGAGGCCGCCCGCGACCTCGCCACCCAGGTCGGCGAGCACCGCATGTATCATTCCGACGCGCCGTTCGTCTTCCTGCCCGAGTACGTGGACGAACTGGCCGCCGTCCACGCCCCGCGCATCACCCAACCCGACCGCTACTTCCTGGTCGCGGCCACTGGCGACGAGGTGCTGGATTGGCGCGAAATGCGCGACCGCTACGCGGGCTGCCGCCAGCGCATCGTGCAAGGCAGCGACCACGGCTTGTCCGATTTTGCGGAATGGATGCCCGAAGTGCTTGAATTCGCCCTTGGCGACAAGCAGGTTCGCCCCCAATAATCAGTATCAGACTTCAACACCCTCTATAAAGCTGCGCAAGGCGGCGCGTGCGCGCCGCCCAGGACGATCCCCACCATGTATGTGTTTTACGAAGACGACGGCAGCTTCAAGGCCGGCAATATCCTGTCCGAGACCGATGCCAGCCTGCAGGTGGAATCGGAATCCGGCAAGCGCAGCAAGATCAAGCGCGCCAACACCTTGTTCACCTTCGCGGCGCCCGAACCGGCCGCGCTGATGAGCCAGGCGGCCGCGACTGCCGAAACGCTGGACCTGCAATTCCTGTGGGAATGCGCGCCGCAGGAAGAATTCGACTCTCCCGCCCTGGCCGCCGACTACTTCGGCCACGCCCCCACGCCCGTGGAACAGGCCGCCCTCTTGATGCGCCTGCACGGCGCGCCGGCCTATTTCCACCGCCGCGGCAAGGGGAGCTACCGCCCCGCCCCGCCCGACATCCTGGCCGCCGCCCTGGCCGCGCTCGAAAAGAAACAGCGCCAGGCCGAGCAACAGCAGGAATGGGTGGACGAAATGGCCGCGGGACGCCTGCCCGAGCCCATCGCCCAGGCCGCGGAGTCGCTCCTGATCCGTCCCGACAAGAATTCGCAGCAATGGAAGGCGCTGGACGCCGCCTGCGCCAAGCTGGGCAAGAGCCCCGACCGCCTGCTGTTGGAACTGGGCGCCTGGCCGCACGCGCTGGCGCTGCACAAGCGCCGTTTCCTGGCGGTGAATTTCCCGCGCGGATTGGCGTTCCCGGACCTGGAACTGCCGCCCGTCGACCGCGAGCTGCCGCTGTCGGACGCCGAAATCTATTCCGTGGACGACGTCACCACCACCGAAATCGACGATGCGCTGTCCGTCTCCACCCTGCCCGACGGCCGCCTGCGCGTCGGCGTGCACGTGGCGGCACCCGGCATCACCGTGACTCGCGACAGCGATTTCGACAAGCTGGCGCGCGCGCGCCTGTCTACCGTCTACATGCCGGGCGACAAGATCCCGATGCAACCGGACAGCATCATCCAGGCGTTCTCGCTGGACGCCGGCCGCGAAGTACCGGCGCTGTCCTTGTACGTCGTGGCGGACCCGGAGACCGGCGAAGTCATCGAATCGGAAACCCGCCTGGAACGTATCGTGGTGCGCGAAAACCTGCGCCACAACATGCTGGACGCTCAGGTCACGGAAGCCAGCCTGTCCGATCCGTCGGCCGACCTGCCCTACGGCCATTGGCTGCGTCCGCTGTGGAAGCTGGCGCAGGCCCTGTCGGCGCAGCGCGAGAACGTGCGCGGCAAGCCAGAGAACAATTCCCGGGTGGAGTACAGCTTCTACCTGGACGGCAACCCCGACGATCCCGACACGCCGGTACGCCTGGTGCCGCGCCAGCGCAACGCGCCGCTGGACCGCATGGTGGCGGAATACATGATCCTGGCGAACAACCTCTGGGGCGGCCTGCTGCACCAGCATGGCGTGCCGGGCATCTACCGCTCGCAACAGGCAGGCCGCGTGCGCATGAGCACCCAGGCCCTGCCGCACGAGGCCATCGGGGTGCCGCAATACGCCTGGAGCACCTCGCCGCTGCGCCGCTACGTGGACCTGGTCAACCAGTGGCAACTGATCGCGGCAGTCGAGCACGGCGTGTCCGCCCGCCTGGTTGCCCCGTTCAAGCCGCGCGACGCGGACCTGTTCGCCATCATCGGCGCCTTCGACGCGCAATACGCGGCCTGGGCGGAGTTCCAGAGCGCGATGGAGCGCTACTGGTGCCTGCGCTGGCTGAAGCAGCACAACGTGACCCGTACCGTGGCGCACGTGCTGCGGGATGATCTTGTGCGGTTCGCGAATGCGCCGCTGGTGACTCGGGTGGGGGGGATGCCTGAGCTGGAGCGAGGCACCGCTGTCGAGATCGATATCCTGGGGATGGATGAGTTGTCTCTGGAGCTGGATTGCCGGTATATCGGGGAGATTAGTCCTGCCGTGGGTGGGCAGGAGTAAGGTCTTCTGCCTTGGCGTCTTTGGCGCTTGGTTGCGAGTTCTACCTAGGCTGCCCGTCATCGTCGGCCGCGCGGGCGGCCGACGATGACATACGTGATTTATTGAATTCCTATGATGTTCACTGGCGTGAATGCGGTTTGCGGTTTGCTGACGATCACTAGTTCATTGGGCGCCGCATGAACACCAAGAGGCCGCCGAAACGGCTGGCCTCTTGAAAACCCGCGACGCGCCGCAAGAAAACTAAGGCCGGCCCCGCAGCCACTCCTCGAGATCCGCCGCCGGCAACGGCGGAGAAAACAGAAACCCCTGCCCCGCCGCACACCCCTGCTCGATCAGGAACCGCCGCTGCTCCTCGTTCTCGACGCCCTCGGCCACCACCGGCAGGCTCAGGCTCTCGCCGATGCGAATCACCGCGCTGGTCAGCGCCCGCGCCGCGTCGTCGCTCTCCAGGCCCTGCACAAAACTGCGGTCCAGCTTCAGTTCGTCCACGATCAGCCGCCGCAAATGCCCCAGGCTGGAGTAACCGGTGCCGAAATCGTCCATCGACAAGCGCACGCCCAGGCGATGCAGCTCCGCGATGGTCCGCAAGGTGCCGGCGGTTGCGTCCAGCACCACGCCTTCGGTGATCTCCAGCATCAGGTCCGCGGCCGCCAAGCCGAATTCAGTCAGCGTCGCCTCGATCATCCGCGGCAGGTTCAAGTTGTGGAAGTTCGTCGCCGACAGGTTCACCGACACCGAGGGCACCTGCAGGCCCTTGGCGCGCCAGACCGCCAGCTGCGAACACGCTTCGCGCACAGCCCAGTCGCCCAGGTCGCCGATCAGCCCGCATTCCTCGGCCAGCGGCACGAAGCGCGCCGGCGAAATATCGCCCAAGGTCGGATGGCGCCAGCGGGCCAACGCCTCGACGCCGTACAGATGGCCGTTCTCCAGGCCTACCTGCGGCTGATAGTGCAGCCGCAGCGCCTTGGCCTCCAGCGCGTCGCGCAAGGCGGCTTCCAGCGCCAGGCGTTCTTGCGCCTGCCGGTTCATCTCGGCGCTGAAGAAGGAAATGCGGTTGCGTCCCGCCGTCTTGGCCTGGTACATCGCCATGTCGGCGTGACGCAGCAGCGTATCCATATCGCGGCCGTTTTCCGGGAACACGCTGATGCCGATGCTGACAGAAGGGTTCAGGGTGATGCCGCCCACCGAGAAAGGCTGGGCTAGGGCCACCAGCACGTGCTCGGCCGCGGCCGTCAGGCGGCCATGTTCGAAGTCCGGCATCAACATCACGAACTCGTCGCCGGACAACCGGCCCACGATGTCGGTCGCGCGCGCCAGGCGGCGCAGGCGCTGCGCCACGTCGCGCAGCAGCGCGTCGCCGATGGGATGGCCCAGCGTGTCGTTGACCTGCTTGAAACGGTCCAGGTCCAGGAACAGGACGGCAACACGCTTGCGCTCGGGTTCCGCGCGGGCGATGGCCTGTTCGGCCTGCGCCAGCAGCAGGTTGCGGTTGGGCAAGCCCGTCAGTTCGTCGTAGAACGCCAGTTGGCGGATGCGGGCGCGGGCCTCTTCGCGTTCCAGCGCCAGCGCGCATAGATAGACACACACGTCCACCAGCCGGTGGTGGAAATCGTCAGGCAGGCGCCGCTCGCGGAAATAGAAGCCGAAGGTGCCTATCACCCGGCCATCGCTGGATTTGATGGGCGAGGACCAGCAGGCCTTTATGTCCTCGGGCAGCGGCAGGTGCCGGTAATCGTCCCACAGCGGATCGGTGGAGATGTCCGGCACGATCACGGGCCGCCCCAGGAAGGCCGAGGTGCCGCAGGCGCCCGCCTGCGGACCGATGGCCACGCCGTCCAGGGCGTCGGCAAAGGCTTGCGGCAGGCTGGGCGCGGCCAGCGGTCGCAGCAGGCCGGCATCGTCCACCCGCAGCACGCTGGCCGCCACTTCGGGCGCCAGGCGCTCGACCTCGCGGCAGACCATGTTCATGACCTCGACCACCGAGGCCTCGTTGACCATGGCCTGCAGCACGCGGCGCTGCAACACTTCGTGCACCTTGGTGGGCGTGATGTCCGTCAGCACGTCCACGATGTTGACCAGCGCGCCGCGCTCGTCGAACACGGAGTTCGCCATGACCGATACCCACAGCGGCCGGCCGGCGCGATCGTAGACCAGCACGTCCTTGTGGTAACCCTCGCGGCAGGCGATGCGGCGGCCCAGTTCTTCGCGCGTGCCGCCGTCCTGCCGCCCGCCGGCCAGCAATTCACCCAGTTCCTGGCTCACGGCGTCGCCGCGGGCAAAGCCCAGCATGCGCTGGAAGCCGTCGTTCACGTAGACGATGCGGCCGTCCTTGCCCGATACCGCGACGGCGTTGCCGGTTTCGTTGATGCCCAGCAGCAGCAGGCGGATCTCTTCCTGGCGGTCGGCGTCCGCGATCGACTTGCGGGAGATGACGGAAATGCGGACCACTTCGCCGGCTTCGTCGGCGATGGGCATGTAGGTAGCCTCGATCCAGACGAAGCCGCCGTCGCTCTTGCGGTAGCGGCAAGTGCCGGTGAAGTGCTTGCCGCCCAGCAGCCTGGCCCACACCTGTTCGCCGCCGACGATGCCCTTGCCCTCGTCCATGCTGTCGCACAGCATGTCGTGGCGCAGTCCCAGGGCCTCTTCGCGGGCATGGCCCACCAAGGCGAGAAAGTTCGCGTTGGCGTTCAGCAAAGAGCCGGCAGGGTTGAAATCGAACAGCAGCAGCGCCCGATCCATGGACGCCAGGTAAGTTCCCGGGTGCCACGCGGCGCCTTGGGGACGCTCGTCGGTGACGCCTGGATAGGAATCAAGCATATGGGGCTCCATGCCGGATAACAGCGGGTCCGGTTTCATTCAGCGCTTCGGAAACCCGAGTTCGACGCGATCGCGTCCGTCCTGCTTGGCCAGGTACAAGGCCTGGTCCGCGCGGCTGAGCGTTTCAGAGAAGGTTTCTCCCAATTGGTGGTATGCCATGCCTATGCTGACCGTCAATCCCAAGACGCCATCCCCCACCGTGATTGCCAGGGCCCGCACCGCGCCCACCAGCCTGTCCATGACGCGCTGGGCGGCTTCGGGCTGGGTGCTGGGCAGCAGCACCAGGAATTCCTCGCCGCCCCAACGGCCGCACAGATCGTATTCGCGCAGGTTGTTGCACAGCGCGCCGGCCAGTTCGACCAACGCGCGGTCGCCAGTTTCATGGCCATAGCGGTCGTTGACCGACTTGAAATGATCCACGTCCAACATCGCCACCACAAAGGTCGAACCGCCGCGGGAGACCCGCAGGACCTCTTGCTTGATCATCTCCATCAAGGCCCGCCGGTTCAACAGCCCGGTCAAGGCATCGCGGTTGGAGGTTTCCAGCAGCGCTGAATTCAGATCCCGCATCATGCTCTGATAGTGGTCCGAAATGCGCGCGATGCGGGTCAGGCGGCGCAGTTGCCGGTCGAAACGATCGCACAGGCCCAGCTCGCGTTCGTGCGCCATGCTCTGGTAGGCGTCCGACAGCTGGGTTACGCGCTCGATGCGCGCCATCTGCTCGGCCGTATGCCGCCAGAGCGCGCCCAGCGCTTCGTGCAACGGATGGCCTTGATAGGCCGGGTCCGCCAGCAATTCGGCGATGCGCTTATCCAGCTGGGCGGCGTCGGATTTCATTGGCGGCCGACGACTGAAAAGGGAAAGGTGCAGTCTTCCTTGAATTCCTCGGCCAGCTCGCCGACGCGCTCGTTGCGCATGTCATAGAACCAGGTCACGCTGACCTCGCGGCCCTTGCCGTGAGCAGCCTCCAGCAGGTCGAAGATGTCCATGACGGACTTGATGCTGCTGGTGTTCAGGTACAGCAGCTCGAGCTCCAGCTTCAGGGGCGCGGCGCTGCTCAGCAAGTAGGCTTCGACCCATTCGATGACGGGGCCGAACAGCTCGAAGGAATTCTCGGGATAGGAGTCGCCGCGCATCGCCAACACGCCGGCAGCAGTGTCGGCGGTAATGGCGGGCGTGGACTGGGTCCCCGGAATATTCAAATCTTTCATCAATTGCTCCAAATATATTTCTTGGGCAGGCGCGTTCATATCACGACGCTCAGGCTGAAAAACGCCTGCCCTGCCGCCGCCGCAGGCGTGAGGCTGGCTTCCAGCGGCGCGCCTGCCCGGCGGGCGATGTCGATCAGCCCCAGGCCCGCGCCCGAAGCGACGCCCTGGGCGCGCGGCTTGTGCAGCTGCGTCTTGTACTCGGCCTTCAGGGCGGCCTTGTCCAGCGCCGCCAGTTCCTGGATGCGGGCGACCAGCGACTGGCCGTCCTCGGACTTGACCAGGTTGCCGGCCGACACCACATAGCGGCTTTCATCGCGGCGGCCGATCACCACGGTGGCCGAGGCATCCACGTCGCCATGCTGGGCGGCGTACTGGCGGATGTTCTGGATCATCTCGATGTAGACCGAGAAAACGTCCATGGCCTCGGCCGGCCGCGCGTGCTCCGCGTTCAAGTAGTTCTTGAGTGCGTTGCCGATTTCCTCGATCAGGCTGCGGGAAATCGGTCCGTTGAAGCACAACAGGGTGCGATTCTGGTTGAACCGTTCGCCCAATGCGTAAAGATCGGAGGCATTCATGGGGGTAACCGCCCTGATAACGTTTATTCGAAACGGAACGACAGCAAGGTGATGTCATCACGCTGCGGCTGGCCGCCTTGGTACTCGGCCAGCGCCTGGGTGAAGGCGGTCGCCTGTTCGGTTAACGGCCGGCGCGCGTGTGTCTTGAGCATTTCCGCGAACCGGGTATTGCCAAAGCCAAAACCGTGCTCGCCTCCTGCCTGGTCGAGGAACCCGTCCGTGACCAGATAGAAAGTCCAGCCAGGCTCCATCTGCAGTTCGATGTTTTCGTAGATCTCGGTACGCTTGTCCCCCAGCGCCCGCTTGCCGCCCGGCACCTCGCGCAGCTCATCGCCGTTGCTGGCATACAGGCTGATCTTGGCGCCGGCATAGCGCAGCCTGCCGGCTTGGCGGTCAATATAAACCAGGGCCGCATCCGTGTTGGTGGCCAGGGCGCGCGGCAATTGCGCATCCGCAAGCATGGCGCGGATGGCGTTGTCGGTACGGGTCAGGATGGCGGCCGGATCGGCCGGCCCCGTCTCGGTGATCGCCAAGTCTATGGCCGCGCGGGCCAGCATGGTCATCAGCGCACCGGGCACGCCGTGTCCGGCGCAATCCATGATGCCCAGCAGGCAGTTGGCGCCGTCGGAGCGGAACACGTAAAAGTCGCCGCCCACAACGTCGCGCGGCTTCCACAGCACGAAATGGTGTGCGCCCAGGGATTGGGTCAACTGGCGGTCTGGAAGGATGGCGCGCTGGATCAGGCTGGCGTAGTCGATGGAGTCGTCGATCTTCTTGTGCGCGGCGGCCATGGCGCGGTTGGCGTCCTCGAGTTCGGAGGTGCGCTCGCGTACCTTGGTTTCGAGTTCGGCCGTGTGCTGGCGCACCTTGTCCGCCATCACGCCGAAGGCGCGGCTGAGGTCACCGATCTCGTCCTGGCCGCCCGGCGGCAGGCGCACGTCGTAGCTGCCGTCGGCAATGGCGCGCGCCGACTGCTGCAGGCGGCGCAAGGGCCGCAGCATCAGGCGTTCGATGGCATATCCAAAGCACAGCAGCATGGCCGCGAACAGCACCACCAGGCCGATGGCGGCGGGCCAGAGCCAATCCGTGTCCAGCACCCGGGCCGCGCCGAGGTCCACCACGGTCAGCACGTGCCAGTGCAGTTCCGGCATGTAGGCCACCGAAACCAGCTGCCGGATGCCATCCATCTTGATCCAGGCGGATTGCACCGACTGCGGATCGGCCCGCGCCGCCTTCAAGGCCGCGGCCAGTTCGGCCCGACCCTCGCCGCCGTCCAGCAGGTTGAACACCGTGCCGCGGCCGGCGCCCGCGCCGCCGGCGCCCGAGTTGTAGGCGATGAGCGAGGCGTCCATGTGCGCCTGGATCGCGCCTTCCTCGTCGACGATGATGGGCGTGACTCCCGGCTGCCCGCTATTGACGAATTCGCGCAGGAACCCGCCCACGTCCAGGCCGGAGCCGGTCAGGCCGATGACCCGGTCGCCGTCGCGCACCTGGACGTTGATCCAGACCTTGGTGGTCTGCAGCTTCAGGTCTGGATTGACGTTGATGTTGTACTTGGCCGCGGACTCCAGCGTCAGGTAGAACCAGGCGTCGTCGGCGGCGCTCTTGCTCAAGGTGTAGCGCGGCGTCTCGGACAGGGGCTGGTCGTCGTTGAAGTAGTAGTTGCCCGAGGCGGCGCTGGCGATGAAGTAGGCGCGGCCAAGCAGATCGCGGCGATAGCCGTCGGCTTCGCGGAAGAACAGCTCGCGCGCGGCCGGATCGCCTTCGTGGCGCAGCCAGCGGCGCGTGACTTCGCTATCCGCCAGCCGCAGCGACAGGGCCAATTCGCGCGACACCGGCGCCAGGATGCGCTGGCGGTTCAATTGCGTGAAGTTGTCGGAGAAAGCGCGTCCGAAGTGCTCCCGGACGCCGTCCAGCACTTGCCAGCCGATCAAGGCGGCCGGCGCCAGCGCCACCACGCACGCCAGCAACAGCGCCATCAACGATTTTCTGCGCAAACCCCATTTCGCCATGCAAAGTCTTCCTGACAACTAGATAAGACGTAACGTGCGTGAAAAGGGGACGCATGCATGGGCGTCGGCCGTGTAAGCCGTCCCTTGCCGCGCGATTGCCCCGCCTGTTCAGCCGTGAGCCCGATGCGGGCGTACCCACGCGGCACGTCCAGCGCGACAAGTTTAGAGAACAGTGGTTCCAATTGAAACAGGCGCAAACGCTTGTAAGACGTTCCCGCGAGCTTAGTTGCATTGCTGCAATGTAAATGTCGATTTATTGCTTTTTATGTCACGACTGACGGCATTTGCCTGTTTACATTGCAGCTTTCTTGCTACACGCCCAGGTAGCGTTCCCACAGGCCGCGATCGGCGTCCAGGGCTTGGGAGTCGCCGGTCCATACCACCTTGCCGCGCTCCAGGATCACGTGGCGGTCGGCCAGGCTCAGCAACCGCTCGACGTATTTGTCGATGACCAGGATGGTCTGGCCGGCTTGGCGCAGGCGCGCCAGGCAATTCCAGATTTCCTCGCGGATCTTGGGCGCCAGGCCTTCGGTGGCCTCGTCCAGGATCAGCAGCCGGGGATTGGTGACCAGCGCCCGGCCGATGGCCAGCATCTGCTGTTCGCCGCCCGAGAGCTGGTTGCCCATGTTGCGGGCGCGCTCGTGCAGGCGCGGAAAGAGTTCGAAGACCCGTTCCGGCGTCCAGGGTTCGCCGATGTCCGGATTGCGGCCGGCGACGAAGGCCGTCAGGTGCTCGCGCACGGTCAGGTTGGGGAAGCACTGCCGCCCTTCCGGCACGATGGCCACGCCGACCCGCGCGATGCGGTCCGGGCTCCAGCCGCTGATGTCCTGGCCGGCGAACTGGATCTTGCCGCCGCGCAGGGGCAACTGGCCGAACAGGGTGCGCAGCAGCGTGGTCTTGCCCATGCCGTTGCGGCCCAGCAGGGTCACGACCTGGCCCGCGCCGATCTGCAGGTCCACGCCGAACAGCACCTGGCTGGCGCCGTAGCCGCTCTTGGCGGATTCGATGGTCAGCATCACGCGGTCTCCTCGTCGCCCAGGTAGGCCTGCCGCACTTCCGGGTTGGCGCGGATTTCGTCGGGGGTGCCGGTCGCGATGACCCGGCCGTACACCAGCACCGACAGGCGGTCGGCCAGGCGGAACACGGCCTGCATATCGTGTTCGACCAGCAGCATGGCGGCGCGGCCGCGCATGGATTCGATCAATTCAGTCAGCCGCACGGTTTCGTCCGGCCCCATGCCCGCCATGGGCTCGTCCAGCAGCAGCACGTCGGGCCGCGCGGCCAGGGCCAGCGCAAATTCGACCTTGCGCTGTTCGCCGTGCGGCAAGGTGCCGGCCGGGCGCTCCAACAGGCTGGCGTCGATGGCGCATTCCCGCGCCAATTCGCGCGCCTGTTCGTACAGGGCCGACTCGGCGGCGCGCGGCTTCCAGAAGCGGAAGCTGCTGCCCGCGTGCGCCTGCACCGCCAGCACCAGGTTATCCAGCACGGAAGACTGCTTGAAGATATTGGTGATCTGGTACGAACGCGACAGCCCGGCGGAGACCCGCTGGTGGGCGTTCATGCCGGTGACGTCGCGGCCGCCCACTTTCAGCGTGCCCGAATCCGCCGTCAGCGTACCGGACAGCAGGTGGATCAGCGTGGACTTGCCCGCGCCGTTGGGGCCGATCAGGGCGTGGATTTCGCCCGGGTTCAGGGACAGCGACACATTGTCGGTGGCGACCAGCGCGCCAAAGCGGCGCACCAATCCCGTAGCCTGCAAGGCCGGCGTTACGGCAGCGTTCATGATCCCACCTTGCCGGATTGGGGAGCAGCGGCGCGGCCGCTGAACAGCGGGCCGAACAGCCCGACCAAACCGCGCGGCGCGCCGAACACCACGCACAGCAGCAGCACGCCCAGGGGCAGGTGCCAGTATTCGGTCCACAGGCGCAGCACTTCTTCCAGAGTCAGCATGACCACGGCGCCGGCCACCCCGCCATAGCGCAGGCCGATGCCGCCCACCAGCACCATGATCAGCAGGTTGGCCGACTGGGTCCAGTGCATCAGGCTGGGCGAGATGAAGAGGTTGTGGTTGGCCAGCAGCGCGCCGGCCAGGCCGGCCACCGCGCCGCTCAGCGTGAAGGCCATCAGCTTGATGCGATAGACCGGATACCCCATGGACTCCATGCGCGATTCGTTCTCGCGTATGCCTTGCAAGGCGGTACCGAAGCGGGAAGTCACCACGCGGCCGAACACCCACATGATCAGCGCGAACAGCGCCAGCACCAGGTAGTAGAAGCTGACGTCATGGGCCAGGTCGATGCCAGGCAGGGTGGAATAGCCCGGCAGATTCAGCCCGTCCTCGCCGCCATACTGGCGCAGCGAGATGAAGATATAGAACAGCATCTGCGCGAAGGCCAGCGTGATCATGATGAAGTAAACGCCGCGGGTGCGCAGAGAGATCGCCCCCGTGATGCAGGCCAGCACCGCCGCCAGCAACATGGCCGCCGGCCAGACGATCAGCGCGGACGTGACGCCCGACATGGCCAGGATGCCGACCGCGTAGGCGCCCGCGCCGAAGAAGGCCGCGTGCCCCAGCGCCACCATGCCGCCATAGCCCAGGATCAGATTCAGGCTGGTGGCGGCCAGCGCGTAGATCAGCACGCGCCGCACGAAGGAAATATAGAAGTCCAGGCCCAGCGCCGGCGCCACCAGGGGGAAGACGGCCAGCGCGGCCAGCAGGACCACGGTCCAGATGATGGATTTCATGCTCAACCCCGCGCCGGAAACAAGCCGGAGGGCCGGAACACCAGCACTGCCGCCATCAATACGTAAATGGCGATGGCGGCCAGCGTCGGTCCGACGCTGGAAGCCACGGCCGGGGAAAAGACCTGGCGCAGCAGCATGGGCAAGAAAGCCCGCCCCGCCGTGTCCACCATGCCCACCAGCAGCGCGCCGACAAAGGCGCCGCGGATCGAGCCGATGCCGCCGATGACGATGCACACCAGCACCAGGATCAGGATTTCCTCGCCCATGCCCACCTGCACCGAGGTGATAGGACCGAGCAGCGCGCCGGCCACGGCTGCCAGCATGGCGCCCAGCACGAACACGCCCAGGAACAGCAGCGGCACGCGCACGCCCATCAGGGTGGCCATCTGGCGGTTGGACGCGCCCGCCCGCACCAGCACGCCCGCGCGGGTGCGCGTCACGAACCAGTACAGGCCCGCGGCGGCCGCCACTCCAAACACGATGATCATGAGGCGATAGGCGGGATACAGCAGATCCGGCAGCAGCCGGACCGGGCCGGACAGCGCGGCCGGCATGTTCAGCATGACGGGAGCCGGCCCCCAGATCATCTTGACCAGATCGTTGGCAATAAGAATGACGGCGTAGGTGCCCAGCACCTGGGCCAGGTGGTCGCGCAGCGCGAGGCGGCGGATCAGCGTGAGTTCCAGCACCACGCCGACGATGCCGGTGGCGACGGCCGCAACCAGGACGGCGGCGGTGAATGAACCTGTGCGCTGCATGGTCTCGGCGGCGACATAGGCGCCGGCCATGTAGAGCGAGCCGTGAGCCAGATTCATGATGTCCATGATGCCGAACACCAGGGTCAGCCCGGCCGCGATCAAAAACAACATCAACCCAAACTGCAGACCGTTCAGCAATTGCTCGACGATCAGCGTAAACGTCATAAAAACTTCCCCCTTGCCGCGAATTGCCGATGGCCTAGCTCGCGGTCAAATCACCAAAGCCAACTGATTGCCCATCACGCGCCGCGCGTGCAGCGGTGTCCCCCGACCCAGATGCCGCGGAGCCGGCTCCGCCGGTCCGCAGGCATGCCCCCTTGAGGGGGAAGCGCGCAGCGCTTCGGGGGTGGGCTACAGCTTGCACTCGCCGACGTAGACGTCCTGGTACTTGTCGAACACCTTGCCCACCAGCTTGTTGGTGATGCGGCCGCTGCCGTCCTTGTCGACGACGCGCAGGTAGTAGGACTGGATGGGATAGTGGTTCTTGCCGTAGGTAAAGCTGCCGCGCACCGAGGGGTAGTCGGCTTTTTCCAGCGCGCGCACGATGGCTTCGCGGTCGGAGGCCTTGCCGCCGGCCTGCTTGACGGCGGCGTCCATGGCCATGATCACGTCATAAGCCTGGGCGGCGTACACCGAGGGATAGCGGCCGTTGTATTCCTTGCGGAAGGCTTCGACGAAGGTCTTGTTCTGCGGCACGTCCAGGTCATGCGCCCACTGCGCCGTGTTGTACATGCCCAGCATGGGTTCGCCCACGGCCTGGATCACGTCCTCGTCGGCCGAGAAGCCCGGGCCGATCAGCTTGACGCTCTGCGCCAGGCCGGTCGAGACGAACTGCTTGACGAAGTTGATGCCCATGCCGCCCGGCAGGAAGATGTAGACGGCGTCTGGCTTGGCGGCGCGGATCTGCGCCAGCTCGGCGGCGTAGTCGATCTGGCCGAGCTTGGTGTAGACCTCGTCGCCCGGGGCGGTCTTGTAGCCGCGCTTGAAGCCGTTCAAGGCATCCTTGCCGGCCGGATAGTCCGGGGCCATGATGAACATCTTCTTGAAGCCGCGATCCGCCGCGACCTTGCCGGCCGCTTCGTGGAAGGCGTCGTTCTGGTAGGACGTGCCGAACCAGTACGCATTGCACTGCGCGCCGGCGAACTGGCTGGGGCCGGGGTTGTTCGACAGGTACGGCACCTTGGCCGCGAACAGGGCGGGGCCGACGGCCAGCGCCACGTTCGAGCCGATGGGGCCGGTGAAGAAATCGACCTTGTCGCGCTGGATGTAGCGCGTCACCAGTTGGCGGGCCTGGTCGGGGTTGCCGCCCATGTCGGTCTGCACGAATTCGGCGGGCTGTCCGCCCAGCTTGCTGCCCAGTTGCTTGATGGCCAGGTTGAAGCCGTCGCGGGCTTCGGCGCCCAGCGCCGAGAACGGGCCGGAGATGTCGTTGGCGATGCCGACTTTGATGGTGTCGGCGCTGGCCAGTGCCGGCACCAGGGCGGCGGCGGCCAGAAGGGAAGTGATCAAACGCATGGTGGTGTGCTCCGTGCGCGAGCCCGCGCAGAGGGTGTTCTTTTTTGGAATCGCGATTCGAAAGACTTCTTGCTGCACAGCCAAGGCTGGCGTGCTTCATAGTTTAGGTTTAAAGTATTCGGCAAAACAAGTCTAGGGTTTTTACCAAAGGGTTTTTACTAATAAGCTACCGCCATGGCTACCCTCCACCAAAACTATGAAAGCGCAGCGCCAGCTACCCGGCACGACGTTCGCGCGACAGTACCCGACATCCCGCCGATACTCAAGAAGCGCGCCGCCGGCAAGGCCACGACCTGCCCGACGATCCTCGTTCAACAGCATCTGGCGCCCGCCCCTCATTCCCGGTAATTTCCATAGCCATGACCGACACTCCCGACCTGGAATCCCGCGCCGCGCCCGACGATCACCATGCGTTGCGCCTGTGGCTGCGCATGCTGACCTGTGCCAATCTCGTCGAAAGCGAGATCCGCAGCCGCTTGCGCACTGAATTCGACACCACGCTGCCGCGCTTCGACCTGATGGCGCAATTGCAGCGCGCCCCCAAGGGCATGAAGATGGGCGAACTGTCACGCCACATGATGGTCACCAACGGCAACATCACCGGCATCACCGATCAGCTCGAAAAGGAAGGCCTGGTGGTGCGCACCAAGGTCGAGTCCGACCGCCGCAGCTCGCTCATCAAGCTCACGCCGCTGGGCAAGAAAAGCTTCGCCCGCATGGCCCGCGCCCACGAATCCTGGGTCAAGTCCATGTTCGGCGACCTGCCCGAAAGCACGCGCAACGCGCTGTTCCAGGCCCTGGGTGAACTCAAGCTGCAAGTGGTGGCGACCCGCTCGGAATCCGCCAAGACCTGAACGCCCCTGCGCGCCGATGTCCGCTTGCGGATTGGCGCATAATTGCCGCCATGATTCCGGTTTCTCTTCCTGGCGGTAATTTCTACGTGCTGATGGCAGCGTCGCTGGCCTGCCTCGCCACGCTGCTGACCTGGCTGGCCGTGCTAGCCACCACCCCCAGCGCCCGGGCATGGCTGGGCGGCCACCGACGCGGCGGCGCCAGCGTGATGGCCTTCCTCGCCATCATCGGCGCCATCTTTCCCTATCAGCAGTTCAGCCTGTGGCTCTCGGCCCGGCAAAGCGCCCAGGCCGATGCCGAACGCAAGACCGTGCTGGCCCAGCCGACCCAACTGGCGGGCGTGCAGATGCCGGCCGGCACCGTGCTCAGCCTGGCCAAGCCGGGCGACCTGACTTCGTTCGACCTCGCCGTCTTTCCCGAAGCCCACCCTGCCGCCATCCAGGGCGTCGCCGCCACGCGCATGTTCCGCTACCCGGCCAGCAGCAAGCAGGCCGAGACCCTGTCGGTGGAGATCGCGCGCGACCAGGCGCAGGACGGCTGGCTGTGCGCACACGGACACCGCCTCGAATTCGTGCTGCGCGAAGGCCAACCGCGCTTTGCCAGCTGCCATCTGGCCATCGGCAACACCCTGAACCAGCAACCCGTGCCGCCGGGCGCCTGGCTCAAGGTCATCAATGGCGGCGCCGCCGACGCGCCGCGCTGGCTGCTGCGCACTGAAGGCAGCGAGGCGCTGGAGGTGGCGCGCATGCCCCTGCTGAAGGTGGACATGCAGCTGGACAGCCAGCGCCGCATGCTGGATTTCGAGGGCCTGCTGGCCCGCGAAACCGCACTCGGCGACATGACCTACCAGCCCGGCACCCGGGTGCTGGCCGCCAATCTTCGCCTGCCCGGCGCCCAGCCAGGCGATCTGCTGTTCTCGCCTTCGCGCGGGCGTTCGGCGCGCCGCGCCGGCGGCGAGGACGTGCCGGCGGGCAAGTCGGTGCTGCAGGCCCCGGACGGCGCTGTGCGCAGCGTGCTGAGCAACCGCGAGGCCGGCGTGCTGGACGTAGCCGCCATGCGGATCGGCCCCTGACCGGACGCTGTCCCATTCCGGTGGGATAATACAAAGCTTTCCCCCGCGCGCCGCCTCGCCTGGCGGCGATTCCGTCCTGCTCATACATGAGACGAAGTCATGGCCGTTAATCTGCAGATCCCCTCCGAGTCCGAAATTTTTCCTGTTGCCGGCGTTGAAATCGGCGTTACCGAGGCCGGCATCCGCAAAGCCAACCGACGCGACCTGACCGTATTCCGCTTCGCGCCGGGCACCAGCGTGGCCGGCGTGTTCACGCGCAACCGCTTCTGCGCCGCGCCGGTGCAAGTCTGCCAGGCGCATCTTGCCGCCGGCGGCCCGATCAGCGCCCTGGTCATCAACACCGGCAACGCCAACGCCGGCACCGGCGAGGAAGGCCTGCAGAAGGCCAAGGACACCTGCGCCGCGCTGGGCAAGCTGCTGGGCGTGCCCGCCGCCGAAATCCTGCCCTTCTCCACCGGCGTCATCCTCGAACCGCTGCCGCTGGACCGCCTGGTGGCAGGCCTGCCGGCCGCCATCGCCGACCTGGGCGCCGACCACTGGTTCAGCGCCGCCCACGGCATCATGACGACCGACACCCTGCCGAAGATCGCTTCGGCCAAGGTGCAGATCGGCGGCAAGACCGTCACCTTCACCGGCATCAGCAAGGGCGCCGGCATGATCCGGCCCAACATGGCCACCATGCTGAGTTTCCTGGCGACCGACGCCGGCATCGCCCAGCCGCTGCTGGCCAAGCTGGCGGGCGAAATCGCCGACGCCTCGTTCAACCGCATCACGGTCGACGGCGACACCTCCACCAACGACTCCTTCATCATTGCCGCCACCGGCAAGTCGGGTGTCGAAGTGAATGCCGAATCCGATCCGGCCTACGCCGCCGTGCGCGCGGCCCTGACGGCCGCCGCGCTGGAACTGGCCACCAAGATCGTGCGCGACGCCGAAGGCGCCACCAAGTTCATGACCATCCGCGTGGAAGAAGCCGGCAACACCGAGGAAGCGCTGAAGGTGGCGTACGCCGTGGCCCACTCGCCGCTGGTCAAGACCGCCTTCTTCGCTTCGGACCCCAACCTGGGCCGCATCCTGGCCGCGGTGGGCTACGCCGGCATCGACGACCTGGACGTGTCCAATATCCGCTTGTGGCTGGACGAGGTGCTGGTGGCCAAGGACGGCGGCCGCAACCCCGCCTACCAGGAAGCCGATGGCCAGCGCGTGATGAAGCAGGCCGAGATCCAGGTGCGCATCGCGCTGGGCCGCGGCCAGGTCAGCGACACGGTCTACACCTGCGACTTCTCGCACGAGTACGTGTCCATCAACGCCGACTACCGCTCCTGATCCGCAACTTCCTGGACTGCAGACGTGACCGCAACCGAGTTCTCCACCCTTATCCAGCGCGCCGAGCGCGTGCTGGCGCAGCTGGAAGCCTGGCTTCCGCCCGCAACGCCCGAGATCGACTGGACCGCCCACGCCTACCGCTGGCGCAAGCGCGGCGCCCGCGGCTGGCTGGACGCCGTGCGCCACGTAGCGCGCATCGACATGGCGGACCTGCAGCACATCGAGCGCCAAAAGGGCATCATCGACCGCAACACGCTGCAGTTCCTTGAGAAGAAGCCCGCCAACAACGTGCTCATGACCGGCGCCCGCGGCACCGGCAAGAGCTCGCTGGTCAAGGCCATGCTGGCGGCCTATGGCGACCGCGGACTGCGCCTGATCGAAGTGGACAAGTCGGATCTCGGCGACCTGGCCGACATCGTCGAACTGGTCGCCGCCCGCCCCGAACGCTTCATCGTGTTCTGCGACGACCTGTCGTTCGAGGAAGGCGAAGCCGGCTACAAGGCGCTGAAGTCGGTGCTGGATGGGTCGGTGTCGGCCTCGGGCGACAACGTGCTGATCTACGCCACCTCCAACCGGCGCCACCTGATGCCGGAATACATGAGCGAGAACCTGGCGGCCAAGCACCAGCCCGACGGCGAGATCCACCCCGGCGAAACGGTCGAGGAAAAGATCTCGCTGTCCGAGCGCTTCGGCCTGTGGCTGTCGTTCTACCCCTTCAAGCAGGACGATTACCTGGACATCGTCTACCACTGGCTGCGCGAGCTGGGCTGCCCGGAAGCGCAGATCGAACCCTCGCGCACCGAGGCGCTGCAATGGACCATCGAGCGCGGCTCGCGTTCGGGCCGCGTGGCGTATCAGTTCGCGCGCGACTGGGCGGCCCGTCATGTCTGAAAAGATCGTCGACGTCGCTGCCGGCCTGATCCTGCGTCCGGACGGCATGCTGCTGCTGGGGCAGCGCCCCGAAGGCAAGCCCTGGGCAGGCTGGTGGGAGCTGCCCGGCGGCAAGCTCGAACCGGGCGAAACCGTGCTGGAAGCGCTGGCGCGCGAACTGCAGGAAGAAATCGGCATCCGCGTCACGCAGTCCCGCCCCTGGGTCACCTATGTGCACGCCTATCCCCACACCACGGTGCGCCTGGCGTTCTGCCACGTCACCGGCTGGGAAGGCGAGCCGCGCAGCCTGGAAAACCAGCGCCTGGAATGGGTCAACCCTGCGCAAGCGGCATCGGTGGGCGATTTGTTGCCTGCCACCCTGCCCCCGCTGCGCTGGTTGCAGCTGCCCACTTCCTACGGCATCAGTTCCGTGGGTTCGCGGGCCGGTGTGGCCGCTTTCCTGGGCCGGCTGGAAGCAGCGCTGGCGCGCGGCGTGAAGCTGGTACAGCTGCGCGAACCGCAATGGCCGGACGGCGTGGCCTCCCCTTCGCTGCATGACGTGCTGCAACAGGTCCTGAAGCGCTGCCGCGCCGCGGGCGCCCGGGTGCTGGTCAACAGCATCCATCCCGCCGCCTGGTGGCGCGAAGCCGACGGCGTGCATCTGCGCGCCGCCGATGCCGCCAAGCTGACGGCCCGCCCCGAACTGCCGGCCGGCGCGCTGGTCGGCGCATCCGCACACGACAACGCCCAGGTCGTCCACGCGCGCGAATTGGGCGCCGACTTCGCGGTGCTGGGTCCGGTGCTGGATACGCCCAGCCACCCCGGCGCGACGACGCTGGGATGGGAAGGCTTCGTGGCAGGCAACCGCGATGCCGGCATTCCGGTGTTCGCGCTGGGCGGCCAATCCACCCAGACCGTGTCGCAGGCGCTGCGCCATGGCGCGCACGGAATTGCGGGGATACGCGGGCTGATCTGAGCCGCGCGGCGGCTTTGCAGAAAGCCGCCGCCTGCCTGCCGGCTCGGCGGACGCATCGAATGGCTCCCTGTCCGAAGCAGCCTCCGGCCCCAGCCTCACCGGATTGACGCTACTCCGCGATTCCTTGCGGAACGCCGGCATGCGCCCTGCGCCGCGACACGCTTTCCCAGGCCGCCACCAGGATCATGATCAAGGTGGTCAGGCCGCCCACCATGAGGTTGTCGGTCACGAAGGCGATCGGCGCCAGAACGGCCAGCAGCACCAGCCCCACCACATGCGACAGCGGGAAGCGGCCATAGACGACGGCCTTGTAGATACCGTTGCCAACCAGGTATAACGCCGGGCCGCCGATCAAGGCCGCGGCGGCCGGCATGGCGATGCGACCGTCCGGATGCAAGATAACCAGCTCGTTGGCCACGGCGGACACGATCACGCCGGCGATCAGGACGACATGCACGTAGTGGAACCAGGCGCCGATGCGGCCTGGATCGTCGGAATGCACGATGGCCTCGCTACCGTCGCGGCTGCTGGTGTCGAAATACACCCACCACATGGCGGCCGTACCCAGGAAGGCCGCCAGCAGCGCGATCAGCGCGGGCGCGTTCCAGCGCTCCAGGTCGGCCAGCGTAGCGCCGCTGATGAGCAGGGTTTCGCCCAGCGCGACGATAACGAACAGCTGGCAGCGTTCGGCTAGGTGCCCGCCCTCGATCGTCCATTCGCGCGTGCTGGAACGGCCCAAGCCGGGAAAGCGGAAACCGATCATGGGCGACAAATATTCGCAGGCCACCGCCAGCGCCCACAGCGCCAGCCGCGTGCCGTCCTGAGACAAGCCGCCAGCGATCCACAGGACCGCCGACACGCACAGCCAGGCCAGCATGCGGCGGAAATTGGGCGCCAGCGGATGCCCGGCCCCCAGATGCAGCACGATGAACAGCGTGCGGCCCACCTGGATCAGCACGTAGCTGACCGCGAACACCAGCCCGGTGGCGCCGAAAGCGCCCGGCAAGGCCGCGCCGGAGACCAGCCCGGCCAGCATCACGGCGAACAGCATGACGCGCATGGGCACCGCGTCGGGGTCGAACCAGTTGGTGACCCAGCAGGTGTACTGCCAGCCCAGCCAGACGGCGAACCACAGCACCAGGGCATGGAGCGCGCCCATCAAGGTCAAATCGTGCAGCAGGCTATGGGAGATCTGGGTGACCGCGAAGACGTACACCAGGTCGAAGAACAGCTCGACGTAGGTGACGCGGGCTTCGTGCCCATCGCGGCGACGCAGCAGGTTGGCGCTTGCGAAGAAGGTCATGGCGTAGGCTGGCTGGTGATGGTGGCGCAGCCAGATTAGCGCATGGCAGGCCGTGCCGAACCGTCAAATTATGCAAAGCCAGGCGGGCGTGGCGGCGACGCCACGCGCCTGGTTCTGCCGTGCCTGGAGACCGACCTCACGGGCAGGGACCCACGCGCATGCCGCGCACGGCTGGCTGCGCCCTGCGGTAAGCCGTCATAGGCAGACTTCACATGGCGCGCTACAAAAGATCCGCCACGCAAGTACCAAGGAGCGTTCCATGAAACCAGCATTTGCCTACAAAACACGCCATAGCCGCGCCGCCAGCCTACGAAGCAGCACTGCCCGGCCAGCCAGTCGGGCTCCGGGGTATGGCCTCACCATCGACGAACGACAAGTCCCGACGCCAGCCGACAAATCGTGGGACGCCTGGTTCGCCGGCGAGCCGGCTACGGCCGACTTTCTCAACGACCGCGGACAGCCCGTGAATAGAGCAGGAAGGCATCCATGACACTGAAGTTCGTACTCGACACAAACACCTGCATCTTTACCATCAAGAACAAGCCGCAGGCAGTGCAGCACGCGTTCAACCGAAGGCGGGGCCAGCTATGCGTCAGTGCGATCACTGCAATGGAACTCGCTTACGGCGCTGAAAAATCAGCGGCGCCCGTGCGCAATCATGCCGTTGTCGATGGATTTCTTGAACGCCTCGAGGTCCTCGAGTACGACCGCGCGGCAGCTACAGACTCTGGCCAGCTTCGAGCAGAGCTGGCACGCGCCGGCACGCCTATCGGACCGTACGATGCAATGATCGCCGGCCAGACCCGCTCGCGGAGCCTCGTGCTTGTTACCAACAACACGCGTGAGTTTTCCCGCGTTGCTGGGCTGCGGCTGGACGATTGGACGCTATGATGCCCGGCCCGGTCCAGACATCGGAATCGGTCCGATACCGCACCGAACCTCGCCGTCAGTCAATCTTGTAATCCATCCACGACGCAACCATCTCGCGCAGGCCCCCGCCGTCATCGAAGGCTTCGCGTCCGCCCTCGGCCTTGTTGCGGCCCAACTCCAGGATGTACATGTAGTCCGACACTTCGGCGCAGCGGCGCACGTTCTGGTCCACCAGCACCACCGTCATGCCCTCGTCGGCGAAGCCGCGGATCAGGGTGTAGATCTCCTTGGAGATCTTGGGCGCCAGCATGGCGGTGGGCTCGTCCAGCAGGATGACCGACGGCTCGATCAGTAAGGCCCGTCCGAACTCCACGAAGCGCTGTTGCCCGCCGCTCATGCTGGAGACAGGATCGTCGCGCTTCTGCGCCAGGATCGGGAAGCGGTCGTAGACCGAGTCGATGCGCTGGCGCACGCGCGCCTTGTCCTTGCGGAACGGCCAGCAGCCCAGCAGCAGGTTGTCGTGCACCGACAGTTCGCCGAACAGGCTGCGGTGCTGCGGCACAAAGGCCACGCCGTGGCTGGCGCGCTCATGCGAGGGCTGCGCGCTGATGTCAGTGCCACGCAAGGTGATGCGGCCGGTGCGCGGCGGCAGAAAGCCGAACATGGTCTTCAACACCGTGGACTTGCCGGCGCCGTTGGGGCCGATGACGCCGGTCACCTTGCCCGCGCGCGCCTGGATGTTGACGTGGTTGAGGATGGTGATGTCGCCGTGGTAGGCCACGGTCACGTCTTCCAGCGCGAGTATCGACGTGCTCATGTCAGGCTCCCAGATAGGCTTCGACCACGCGGGGGTCGGCGCGCACTTGCTCGGCGTTGCCCTGGCTCAGGATGGCGCCTTCGTTCATGACGATGATGTGGTGGGACAGCTGGTAGATCGAGGTCAGATCGTGCGACACCAGCACCACCGAGCAATCGTGCTCCCCCGGCAGTTCGCGGATGACCGAGATCAGCAGTTGCGCCAGCGCCGGATTGACGCCGGCGAAGGGCTCGTCCAGCAGCACCACCTTGGGTCGCGCCACCATGATGCGCGCCAGCTCCACCAGCTTCTGCTGTCCGCCGGACAGCTCTTCCGCATAGTTGTGGCGCAGCCGGTGCAGTTCCACCTTGTGCAGCCAGTACTCGGATTGCGCGTAGCGTTCGTCGGCGCTGCGGCCAGTCTGCTGCTGCGCCACTTCCAGGTTGTCCAGCAGGGTCAGCTGGCGGAAGATGCGCGGCACCTGGAAAGTACGTCCCACACCCAGGCGGGCGACCTCGTGGATCTGCTTGCCGGCGATGTTCTGGCCGTCGAGCTCGATGCGGCCTTCGTCCGGCGTGTAGATGCCGTTGATGCAGTTGAGCATGGTGGTCTTGCCCGACCCATTCATGCCGATAATGCCCAGGATGGAACCCCGCGGCACGTCCACGTCCACGCCCTGCAAGGCCACCAGCCCGCCGAAGCGCTTCTTGAGATTGCTGACTTTCAACATGTGTCAGGCTCCTGTTAGCGCAACGCCTGGCGGCCGAAGAGTCCGCTGGGCCGGATGAAGATGGTGGCGACCATGAGCGCAAATCCGCAGATGGTGGCAATGGAAGGATTGAAGAACACCACCGACACCTGTTCCGTGACGCCGAACAGCAGCGCGCCCACCAGTGCCCCCACTGGATGGCCCAGGCCGCCCAGCACGATGACGATGAAGCCGATCAAGGTGTAATCGTTGCCCATGAACGGCGAGAACGCGGGGAACACCATCGCCACCAGCACGCCGCTGGCGGCGGCCAGGCCTATGCCCAGCCCGAAGGCCACGGCCGACAGGCGTTCGGCGTTGATGCCGACGATGCGCACGGCGTCGCGATTCATGATGATGGCGCGCAGCGCCTTGCCCAGCTGGCTGCGATACAGGAACACCGTCAGCGCGCCGATGATGGCCAGCGCGATGACCAGCGCCAACAGGCGCACGGTGGGGATCAGCACCGGCCCGAACTTCAGGAACACGGGTTCGATCTCATAGGGCAGCGAGCGCGCGTCCGCGTCGAACACCAGCAGCATGATGGCGCCCAGCATGATGGACACGCCAAACATCAGCAGCAGCGAGCTGATCTCGGGATCGTCCGCCTTGGACAGGCGCGGAATCAGTACGAAGTAAAGCAGGTAGCCCGCCAGGAAGAACGCGGCGAAGGCCAACGGCAGCGCCACCAGCGGGTTGATGCCGGCGTACTCCATCAGATAGAAGGCGAAGTAGGCGCCCAGCACCAGGAATTCGCCGTGCGCGAAGTTGACCACGCGCAGCACGCCGAAGATCACGTTCAGCCCCACTCCGATCAGGCCGTAGATGGCGCCCAGGATCAGGCCGTTGATCAGCCCTTGGATAATCAGTCCGGTCATGGCGGTTCCTCAGGCGATGTAGCGGCGCAGTTGCGGCTTGCGTTTGATCAGGCTGCCGACGATGCCGCGCGGCAGAAAGAGCATCAGCAGCACGATGATCAGGCCCAGCAGCAGCAGGTTCACCACCGGGAATTTCTGCCAGATCACGTGGTCGATGCCCAAGAGCGCCAGGGTGCCGACGACCGGCCCGAGGATGGTGCCGAAACCGCCCGCCATGGCGTAGATGATGCTCTTGGCGGTGATCAGCACATGGAAGGCGTATTCCGGATCCACCACGTTGGTGTACCAGGCCTCGATGCCGCCAGCCAGCGCCGGGAACAGCGCGGCCAGCAGCCAGGCCTTGAGCCGGGTATTGGGCACGTGGATGCCGACGCAGGCGGCGGCGCCGTCGTCGTCGCGGATGGCCTTGAGGGCGCGGCCCAGGCTGGACACCGACAGCCAGGTGACGGTGGCCAGGGTGGCGCCCATCACCGCCAGCATGGCGTAGTAGCTGTGCGTGGGGTTGTTGGCGTTGGACAGGATGATGCCCATGCTGCCGCCGGTGAAGGACTGCGGCAGGTTGGAAATGATGAGCTTGACGATGGTGGCCAGCGCCAGGCTCACGATGCCGAAGTACACCCCGCGCAAGCGCAGCGTGGGCGCCAGCAGCAGCGCGATCGCCACGCCCACGCCGCCCGCCGCCAGCAGCGACGGCAGGATGGGCCAGCCCAGGATCTTGTAGCAGATGCCGGTGGCGTACGAGCCCACGCCGTAGAACACCACGTAGCCGAACGGCAGGTAGCCGGTGAAGCCGACGCAGATGTTCATGGCGCTGGCCATGGTGATCCACAGCATCAGGTAGAACGCGAACGAGATGTTCGACGTCGCCATCGGGATCAAGGCCAGGCCCGCGGCCAGGCCGGCAAAGACGATGATGGCGATGCGGGTGCGCAACCGCACTGCGCGCTGATCCTGCGCGCGATGCGAGGCGGCGCCCGCCGCCAGGACGGGACTGCTGCTCATATGTCTTCCTCCGGGCCGTTTCCGGGTTGGACGGCCGCTTTATTTGGAGGCGATTATGACCAGTTCAAACCATAACTGCAAGTTAAGGACTAACCCTTATTTTCGGCCGGAAAGGCCTCGGCAAGTACGCCGCGCAGCTCTTTGATGAACTCCAGCGCTATGGCCGAGGGCTCGCGGTTGCTGGCATAGACGGCCGAGATATTCAGCGGAATGCGCTCGGCCAGCGGCACGATGACCACATCCGGCATGGTGTTCTGCATGACCGTGAATTCGTCGACGATGGCAATGCCGACCCCGGCATTCACCAGAGCACAGGCCAGTTGGCTCCAGGGCACGTCGGCGCACATGCGGCACGGCAGGCCCGCCTGCTCGAAGGCGCCCAGCACCAGCATGCCGAACGGCATGCGCGTACCCACCACGATGTGCGGATGCGGCGACAGATCAGCCAGGCTGACCTCGGCACGGGCCGCCAACGGATGCGCCTTGGGTATGGCGGCCACCATCTTCCCCACGTGCAGCGACTGGGACGTCAAGAAAGGATGATCCGCTTGCATCACCACCAAACCCAGCTCGGCCTCGCCCTGCAGCACGTCGGTGATCAGCGTGGGCAGTGCCGTCGTGTTCAGCCGCAACAGCAACTCCGGATGGCGCTGCTGGAAGCGCGCCACGGCGCGCGGCACCAGGAACTGGGCCAGGCTGGGGATGGACGCCAGCCGGAGCACCCCCGTGCCGTGCTCCGCCAGCGCATCAGCCAGGTCGTTGACGCGCTGCATCATGCGCTGCGTTTTCTCGATTTCCTCAAACAGGCTCTGCACTTGCGAGGTCGGCCGGAGCTTGCCGCGGACCCGCTCGAAGAGCGTCACCCCCATGGCCTTCTCGGTATGCGCCAGCATCCGGCTGACCGCCGGCTGCGAAATATTCAGCAGCCGGGCGGCGCCGCTGATGGATCCAGCCATGACGATGGCCCACAACATTTCGGTCTGTCGGTAATTCAATTTATTCAAGGCGTGCGCTCCATGCCTATTTGTTATACGCTATCTTGCGTGTTGAGCAAACATTGCCCAGCACCAGGCCTCTGTCCGATGGTCCGCCACGGAACGCGGGGCCGCATACCAAAAACGATAGGAGACCTCCAATGCACGCTAAACCCTGGCTGTTCCGCTTACCGGCGCTGGCTCTTGCCGTCGCCGCCCTGACCCCTGCCCTGGGCGCCGCCCAGACCTCGGACAAGATCCGCGTCGGCATGACGGTATCGTCCACCGGCAGCTTCGCACTGGCCTCGCAGTCGGGCGTGCGCGGCGTAGAACTGTGGGTCGACGACGTCAACCGCCGCGGCGGCATCGAAGTCAAAGGCAAGAAGTACCCGGTCGAACTGGTCAAACTGGACGACCGCAGCGACAAGCAGATGGTGACGCGCGTTTACGAACGCCTGATTGTCGATGAAAAAGTGGATCTGGTGTTCGCGCCCTTCGGCTCCACGCTGACCGCCGCGGCCGCCACCGTCACCGAGCGCCTGGGCAAGTACATGATGGTCTGGTCCGCCGCCAGCGACGATCTGTACAAGCAGGGTTTCAAGAACATGGTGTCGGGCACGCAAATGCCGGTGTCGGCCATGCTGCGCGCCAACATGGAGCTGGCCGCCAACCAGGGCGTGAAGAAGGTCGCCATCCTGTATTCGGACGAGCCGTTCCCGGCCGGCCTGGCCGAAGGCGGCAAGGAACAGGCCGCCAAGAACGGCATGCAGGTCGTGCTGTTCGAGAAGTATCCCAAGGGCCAGAAGGACTTCAGCACCATCCTGCAGAAGGCCCGCGCGGCCGGGGCCGAAGCGCTGGTTCCGACTTCGTACGAGGGCGACCTGATCAGCATGACGCGCCAGATGAAGCAGCTGGACATCAACTTCCCCTACGTCTTCATGGTGTATGCGTCGACCCCGCAATTCCAGGCCATCGGCGCGGATTCCAACTACATCTACAGCCACACCAACTACCACCCCGCGATCAACTGGAAGGTCAACGCCGGCATGACGCGCGAGCAGTTCGCCGCCGCCTATGACCAGCGCTTCCCCAAGGCCGAGTTCCCGCCCGATTTCCAGACCGCGCTGGCCTATGGCGCGGGCGCGCTGACCGAGGAAATCGTCAAGCAGGCCGGCAACACCGATGCGGCCGCGCTGAAGAAGGCCTCGCTGGACCTGTCGGGCAAGCTCACGGTCATGGCCGGCCCCTACGCCATCGACGAAACGGGCAAGCAGCTGCTGATGCCCTTCCCCGTGGTGCAACTGCTGCCGGGCAAGGGCATGGTGCCCGTGTGGCCCGCGGACGTGGCTACGCAGAAGCCGGTATACCCCGCCCCCGACTGGAACAAGCGCTGAGCGCGCAAGCAGGAAGACGGCGCGCGGCTGCCGCGCGCCGGTCTGACATCACCCGAGGAAAACATGTCTGACATTGCATTTGCCACGCTCAGCGAACTTGCGCAGGGCCTGGCCGAAGGCCGCTACAGCTCGGTGGAGCTGGCGCAGCACTACCTGGACCGCATCGACCGCGCCAATCCGGCGCTGGGCGCCTACGTCAGCGTCGACCGCGAGGGCGCGCTGCGTCTGGCCGAAGCCGCCGACGCGCGCCGCCGCGCCAGCTATGGCCTGCTCGGCCCGCTGGACGGCCTGCCCGTGGCCGTCAAGGACCTGTGCGACATCCAGGGCCAGATCACCACGGCCGGCTCGCAAGCCTGGCGCGAGCGCCGCAGCACAGTCACCGCCACGGCCGTGACCCGCCTGATCGACGCCGGCATGGTGGTGCTGGGCAAGACCCATATGGTGGAATTCGCCTTCGGCGGCTGGGGCACCAACCCCGTCATGGGCACCCCGCGCAATCCCTGGGACCTGGTGCGCGCCCGCATTCCCGGCGGCTCCTCCAGCGGCTCCGGCGTGGCGGTGGCCGCTGGCCTGGCGCCCGCCGCGCTGGGTTCAGACACCGGCGGTTCGGTGCGGATTCCCGCCGCGCTCAACGGGATCACCGGACTGAAAACCACGCGCGGACTCATCAGCCTGTACGGCTCGGTGGCGCTGTCCCACACCCTGGATTCGATCGGCCCGCTGACGCGCGACACGCGCGATTCGCTGCTGCTGACCGCGGCCATGTCCGGTCCCGATCCGCGCGATCCGGTGACCCGGGGCGTAGCCGCCTACCGCTACCGCGATCTGCGCGCGGGCGCAAAGCCGCTAGCCGGTACGCGCATCGCTCTCATGCCGCAGGCACAGTACCCCATCGCCATCGATGCGGCGGTACAGAACGCGCTGGACGATACGCGGCGCGCGCTGGCGGACCTGGGCGCGGAATGCGTGGAAGCGCCCTTCCCCTTCGATTTCCACGACATGATGCTGCGCAACGGCCTGATCATCGCGGCCGAAGCCTACGCCCAGCATCGCGACTACATCGAGGACGACAGCCTGCCCCTGGGCCGCTACGTGCGCGCCCGCATCCTGGGCGGCAAGCAGATAAGCGCCGCCGACTACGTACTGGCGCTGCAGGCCCATGCCCGCGCCTGCGAGGCCTGGCAGGACTGGATGCGCGACTATGACGCGGTCCTGGCGCCCTGCCTGCCGTTTGCCGCCTGCCCGCTGGAAGACGTGGACGAGGCCGCCACGCCGCTGGCCGCCTTCACCCGCCCCGGCAATTACGTCAACGCCTCGGGCCTGGCCCTGCCCGCCGGATTCTCGGCGGACGGCATGCCCATCGGCGTGCAACTGCTGGGCAAGCCCAACGGCGAAGACGCGCTGGGCCGCATCGGCATGGCCTTCCAGGCGGCGACGGACTGGCACCTGAAGCGTCCGGACCTGTCTGCGATCCAGTTGTAGACCGCCGGTTGTAGACCGACGGTTGTAAACCCCGCGCCCGCAGTTCTGGCACCAGCAAGGCCGGCCCGTCAGCGCGACGGCCGGCTTTTTTTCGTTCAACCCAGGCCGCAAGCCGGCCGTAGCAGCGCCTCCAGCCAGTCCGCGAACACCTGCACCCGCCGCGACGGCGACCGCCGCTGCGGATAGAGCAGCGTCATCGGCATGGGCGCGGGGCGGTGGTCCGGCATGACTTCGACCAGCTCGCCCGCGGCGATCTGCGGCTGCACGTCATAGGCCGGAATCTGGATCAGGCCCAGGCCCGCGACGCAGCTAGCAATGTACGCTTCGGCGCTGTTGACCGTGACCCGGCCGCGTAGCGGCACGGTCCGGGACACGCCGCCGTCCAGCCATTCCCAAGGCGCCAGCCGGCCAGTGGACGGCGAGGCGTAGTTCACGCAGGCATGCCCCGCCGCCAGGTCGTCCGGCGTCGACGGCACGCCATGGCGCGCCAGGTACGCCGGGCTGGCGACATTGATCAGGCCCAGCATGCCTATCGGCCGCGCCACCAGGCCCGAGTCCGGCAGCACGCCGACCCGCAACACGCAATCCACCCCTTCTTCTATCAGATTGACTGCGCGATCGGTCACGCCCAGCGTGACGTCGATCTGCGGATAGGCTTCCAGGAAAGCCGGCAGCGCCGGCGCCACGATCAGGCGGCCGACGCGGCCCGGCACATCGACGCGCAGCATGCCGCTGGGACCCACCGAGGCGTGGCGGAAGAGGTTCTCGGCCTCTTCCATGTCGGCCACCAGGCGCAGGCAGCGCTCATAGAAGGCCGCGCCCTCCTGCGTGGGCGCCACTTGCCGCGTGGTGCGGTTCAACAGCCGCGCGCCCAGCCGTCCCTCCAGTTCCTGCACGGCGGCGGACACGGTGGAACGCGGCAGGCCCAGCGTATCCGCCGCGCGGGAGAAGTTCGCGCACTCGACGACGCGGGCGTAAACCCGAAACAGGTCTATGCGGTCCATGGGGTGGATGGCTCCTGCGAGGCTTGGCCTCACTGTTCGTAATTTCTGGATAGAGATACCAGGAATAGCGGTTTTATGCGGATTTTTTGGAATATATCATCGTCTGCACTAGGGTCCGCATCCGGCGGCCCGATAGCGGAGAGGACCATGGCAGACCACGGAATCAAAGGCAAAACCGTCATCATCGCGGGCGGCGCGAAAAACCTGGGCGGACTGATCGCGCGGGACCTGGCGCAACAAGGCGCGCGGGCGGTAGCGGTGCACTACAACAGCGCGGGCACCAAAGCCGACGCCGACGCGACGGTCGCCGCCATCAAGGCCGCCGGCGCGCAGGCCGTCGCTTTGCAGGCCGACCTGAGCTCGGCCGGCGCAATGGAAAAGTTGTTCGCCGACGCAGTGGCCGCGGTAGGCCGGCCGGACATTGCGATCAATACCGTCGGCAAAGTGCTGAAGAAGCCCTTCACCGAAATCACGGAGGCGGAATACGACGAGATGACCGCGGTGAACTCGAAGTCCGCCTTCTTCTTCCTGAAGGAAGCCGGCCGCCACGTCAACGACAACGGCAAGATCTGCACGCTGGTGACCTCGCTGCTGGGCGCCTACACGCCCTTCTATGCGGCCTATGCCGGCACCAAGGCGCCGGTGGAGCACTACACCCGCGCCGCCTCCAAGGAGTTCGGCGCCCGCGGCATTTCGGTGACGGCGGTAGGCCCCGGCCCAATGGACACGCCGTTCTTCTATCCGGCCGAGGGCGCCGACGCGGTGGCGTACCATAAGACCGCGGCCGCCTTGTCGCCGTTCTCGAAAACCGGGCTGACCGATATCGAGGACGTAGTGCCCTTCATCCGGTTCCTGGTGTCGGACGGCTGGTGGATCACCGGGCAGACGGTCCTGATCAACGGCGGCTACACCACCAAATAGGAGCGGCGCCATGCACGTACTGTTGACCATCGTCGGAGGCCTGCTGCTGCTGGCCGTGTTTGCGCTGTTCGGCAAGCAATGGGGCGGCGACGCGGCCGGCTCGATTGCCGCCGCCAAATGGTTCCTGCCCGCGTGGCTGCTGATGTCGGTCGTCAACATGTGGGTCGGCGTCACGCGCGCCGGCTACACGGTGCGCGAGGAACTGCCCATCCTGCTGCTGGTGTTCGCGGTGCCGGCGGCGGCGGCCTGGCTGGTCGTCGCCTTCATGCCGCGCGGCTGAGACGCCGCTGGCCTTGGCCGCGCCAAGGTTCCACCACGCATCCGCGCGGTGGAACCTTCAGGGCCGCGCGGGCGCTGCTGCCGCAGGCGCGGCCTGATTGTCCGCGCGCGCCTGCGCGCCGGCGGGAGGCAAGCCCTCCCAGCCGCCGCCCAGCGCCACGATCAGATTGACGCTGGCCGTGAAGCGGTTGCCCAGCAAGCTCAGCGCATTGCGTTCGCTGTTGAGCGCCGTGGCGTCCACCACCGCCACGCTCAGGTAGTCGACCAGGCCAGCCTTGTACTGGTTCTGGGTCAGGCGCAGCGATTCGCGCGCCGCTTCGAGCGCGCGGCGCTGCACTATCTGTTCGTTTTCCATGACGCGCAGCTGGATCAGGTAATCCTCGACCTCGCGCAGTCCGGTCAGCGCCGTCTGACGGTAAGCGGCCGCCTGCGCGTCGTAGGAGGCGCGGGCCTGTTCCACTTGCGCTTCGCGCGCGCCGCCGTCGAATATCGTCAGCGCCAGCGCTGGTCCCAGCGACCAGAAGCGCGCCGGCGCCGTCAGCAGTTCCGCGAACTGGCCGTTGCGGAAACCGCCGTCGGCCGACAGCGTCAAGCTGGGGAACCACGCGGCCTGCGCCACCCCGATCTGCGCATTGGCGGCGGCGGCGCGCCGTTCGGCCGCCGCCACATCGGGCCGGCGCTCCAGCAGTTCGGACGGCAGGCCCACCGGGATCTGCGGCAGTTGCAGCGCGAACACCGTGGGCGGCAAGCTGAACTGCGATGGCGCCTGGCCCATCAGCACGGCTATGGCGTGTTCGAGCTGGCCGCGTTGCCAATCCAGGTCGATGGACTGGGCGCGCGTGCTTTCCACCTGCGTGCGCGCCACGGCCACGTCGGCCTGCCCGGCCACGCCCACGGCGTAGCGGTTCTGCGTCAGCTGCAAGGATTTTTCGTAGGCCGCCACGGTGGCGTCCAGCAGACGCTTCTGCTCGTCCAGCACGCGCAATTGCAGGTAGGCCTGCACCAGCGCGGCCTGCGCGCTCAGGCGCGTAGCGCCCAGGTCGGCCAGGCTGGCCGCGGCGCTGGCTTCCGAGGATTCGACGCTGCGGCGCACGCGGCCCCACAGGTCCACTTCCCAGCTGACGCTGCCGGTCAGCGAATACTGGTTCGAGACATTGCTGCCGGAAGAAGAGGTGGAACCGCTCTGCCCGCCGCCGCTGCCCGAGCGCGTCATGCCCGCGCCCGCGCCCACCGTCGGGAAGAAACCGGCGCGCGCGCCGCGCACCAGGCCCAGCGCCTGCCGGTAGTTGGCCTCGGCCTGGGCCACGGTCTGGTTCGAGGCATTCAGGCGTTCGACCAAGCCGTTCAAGGTCGCGTCGTCATAGACCCGCCACCAGTCGCCGCGTTCGGCCTGGTCCAGCGGCCGCGCCGGCTTCCAGCCCTCGACCTGGTCCTGCCCTTCCTTGTAGGCCGTGCCCACGTCCAGCGCCGGACGCTGGTAATCGGGACCGACCGCGCAAGCGCCCAGCAGCGCGCACAGCGCGGCTGCGGCGATGCTGCGGGGAAGGAACAGGGTCGGGACAGGCTTGGCGATACGCATCATGTAGGTTCTATGGAAGCGGAAGACCCGTCCTTGGCCGCGCGCCTGCGCGCGGCCCAGAGGCGGAAGCGGTCCAGGTAAAGATAGACCACGGGCGTGGTGTACAGCGTGAGGATCTGGCTCAGGACCAGGCCGCCGACTATGGTAATGCCCAGCGGCTGGCGCATCTCGACCCCGGCGCCGGTGGCCAGCACCAGCGGCAGCGCACCGAAGATGGCGGCCATGGTCGTCATCATGATGGGGCGAAAACGCGTCAGGCAAGCCTGGAAGATGGCGTCGCGCGGACTCATGCCCTGGGTGCGTTCGGCGTCCAGCGCAAAGTCCACCATCATGATGGCGTTCTTCTTGACGATGCCGATCAGCAGGAACACCCCGATCAGCGCGATCAGCGTGAAGTCATGGCGCACCAGCAGCAGCGCCAGCAGCGCGCCCAGCCCGGCCGACGGCAGGGTCGACAGGATGGTCAGCGGATGCACGAAGCTTTCGTACAGGATGCCCAGCACGATGTACATGGTGACCAGCGCCGCCAGGATCAGCCAGGGTTGCTGCGCCAGCGTCTGCTGCAGGGCCGCGGCCGTACCCTGGAAGCCGGCCTGGATCTGGTCGGAAGGCAGGCCGATGCGCGCCACCGCCGCATCGATGGCGCTGGTGGCCTGCCCCAGCGACACGCCCGGTGCCAGGCTGAACGAGATGGTATCGGCCACGAACAGCCCCTGGTGCTGCACGCTGAGCGGCGCGTTGGCGTTTTCCAGGCGGGTGAAGGCCGACAGCGGCACGCGCGCGCCGGCCGCGGTGATGACCTCGACCTGCCGCAGCGACTCGATGTCCTGCGCGAACTTCGGGTCCACGCCCAGCACCACGTGGTACTGGTTCAGCGGCCCGTACATCACCGACACCTGGCGCTGGCTGAAGGAGTTGTTCAGCACCGTGGAGATGGTGGACATGCTCACGCCCAGGCGGGTCGCGGCCTCGCGATCGATCACCAGATTGATCTGGCGGCCCTTGTCCTCGACGTCGGTGTCGACGTCGGTGATCTCGGGAATCTGCGCCATCGCCTGCTGCACCTTGGGCATCCAGGTGCGCAGCAATTGCAGGTCGCCCGCCATCAGCGTGTAGTCGTAGGAGCCCTGGCTCTGGCGGCCGCCGATGCGGATGTCTTGTTGCGACACCAGGAACATGCGCGCGCCCGGCATGTTCTGCAGTTTGCCGCGCAGCCGGTTGATGACCACGTCCGCCGAGACCTGGCGCTCTTCCAGGGGCTTCAACTGGATCTGCATGAAGCTGCTGTTGCTGCCGCCGCGTCCGCCGGCATAGCCCGTCATGCTCTGCACCGCCGGATCCGCCAACACGACCTTGCGCAGCGCCTCCAGCTTGGGCAGCGTGGCCTGGAACGAGGTCCCCTGGTCCACCCGGAAAAAGCCCAGCAGCTGGCCCGTGTCCTGCTGCGGGAAGAAACCCTTGGGCACCACGGTGTACAGGTAAACGTTCAGGCCCACCGCGACCGCCAGGATCAGCATCATCAGCCGGCTATGCGTCAGCGCCCAGCGCAGGCTGCGGCGGTAGCCGTCCAGCATGGATTCAAAGCCGCGCTCGGACCAGCGGGCCAGCCGTCCGGGCGGCTTCTCTTCGGGGGCTTCCTGGCGCAACAGGCGCGCGCACATCATCGGCGTCAAGGTCAGCGACACCACCAGCGACACCATGATGGCGGCCGACAACGTCACCGCGAACTCGCGGAACAGCCGCCCGACCACGCCGCCCATCAGGAGGATGGGGATGAACACCGCCACCAGCGACAGGCTCATCGACAGCACCGTGAAGCCCACTTCACGCGAACCGCGCAGCGCCGCGCGCATCGGCGACATGCCCCGCTCCACATGGCGCATGATGTTTTCGAGCACCACGATGGCGTCGTCCACCACGAAGCCGGTAGCCACGATCAGCGCCATCAGCGAAATGGTGTTCAGCGTGAAGCCGCTGAGATACATGACGCAGAAGGTGCCGATCAGCGACACCGGCACCGCCACGCTGGGAATGATGGCCGCGCGCCAACGCCGCAGGAACAGCAGCACCACCAGCACCACCAGGCCCACGGCGATGATCAGCGTCAGCTCGGCTTCATGCAGCGACGCGCGGATGCTGGGCGTGCGGTCCTGCGCCACCGTCATATGGGCGTCCGCCGGCATCAGGGCCTGCAGAATGGGCAACTGCGCGCGCACCGCGTCCACCGCTTCGATGATATTGGCGTCGGCCTGGCGCCGCACGATCATCAGGATGGCCTTGCGGTCGTTGTAGAAGCCGGTCTGGTACAGGTCCTCGACCGAATCCTCGACCCGGGCCACGTCGGACACGCGCACTGGCGCGCCGTCCTTCCAGGCGACGATCAGCGGCCGGTATTGCTCGGCGCGGCTGAGCTGGTCGCTGGCCATGATCTGCCAGTGGTAGCGGTCATTCTCCAGCACGCCCTTGGGACGGTTGGCGTTGGCGTTGGCCAGCGTGGCGCGCAGTTGGTCCAGCGACACGCCGCGGTTGGCCAGCGCGCCCGGCAGCACGGTGACGCGCACCGCCGGCAGCGAACTGCCCCCCACCGTCACCTCGCCCACGCCGTCCACCTGCGACAGCTTCTGCGCCACGATGGTCGACGCGATGTCGTAGAGTTGGCCCTGACTGAGCGTGTCGGACGTCAGCGCCAGGGTCATGATGGGCGCGTCGGACGGATTGGACTTGTGATACGTGGGATTGCTGCGCAGGCTGGTCGGCAAGAGCGAGCGCGCCGCATTGATGGCGGCCTGCACGTCGCGCGCCGCGCCGTTGATGTCGCGCGACAGATCGAATTGCAGCGTGATGCGAGTGGAACCCTGCGAGCTGCTGGAAGTCATCTCGGTGACGCCGGCGATGCTGCCCAGCGAGCGCTCCAGCGGCGTGGCCACGCTGGACGCCATGGTTTCGGGACTGGCGCCCGGCAGGCTCGCCGATACCGAAATGGTGGGAATGTCCACTTGCGGCAGCGGCGCCACGGGCAAGAGGAAGAACGACAGCATGCCTGCCAGCACAACCGCCAGGCTCAGCAGCGTGGTCGCTACTGGCCGGACGATGAAAGGTGCCGACAGGATCATGACGCATCCCCCGCCTGCGCCTGATCCACGCCGCGCCAGCGGCGCGACATGCGGTCGAACATCAGGTAGATGACGGGCGTGGTGAATAGCGTCAGCACCTGCGACAGCAGCAGCCCGCCCACCATCACCAGGCCCAAAGGCTGGCGCAGTTCCGCGCCCGTGCCGGTCGACAGCATCAGCGGCAGCGCGCCGAACAGCGCGGCCAGCGTGGTCATCAGGATGGGCCGGAAGCGCAGCAGCGCCGCCTCATGGATGGCCGCGCGCGGGCTCAGGCCGCGCTTGCGCTCCGCGTCCAGCGCGAAGTCGATCATCATGATGGCGTTCTTCTTGACGATGCCGATCAGCAGGATGATGCCGATGATCCCTATCATGTCCAGCTCGGTGCCGCTGATCAGCAAGGCCAGCAGCGCCCCCACGCCGGCCGAGGGCAAGGTCGACAGGATGGTGATGGGATGGATATAGCTCTCGTACAGCACCCCCAAGACGATGTACATCGTCACCACCGCGGCCAGGATCAGCCACAGGGTGCTGGACAGCGAATTCTGGAACGCCAGCGCCGCGCCCTGGAAGCGCGTCTCGACGCCGGTGGGCAGGCCGATCTCGGCCTCGGCCGCGATGATGTCCTCCACCGCGCCGGACAGCGAGGCGCCCGGCGCCAGGTTGAAGGACACCGTCACCATGGGGAACTGGTCCAGCCGGTTCACGGCCAGCACGGTCTTGCCCTCGCTGATATGCGCCACCGACGACAGCGGCACCTGCGCGCCGGTCGAAGTGGGCACGTGAATCTGCCCCAGCGAGGCTGGCGTCACCTGGAACTGCGGCTCGACCTCCAGCACCACGCGGTACTGGTTGGATTGCGTGAAGATGGTGGATATCAGCCGCTGGCCGAAGGCGTTATACAAAGCCTCGTCGATCACCGCCGCCGTGATGCCCAGCCGCGACGCGGCGTCGCGGTCGATCTCGACCCAGGTCTGCAGGCCGTCGTCCTGCAGGTCGTCGGTCACGTCCTTCAGGCCGGGCACCTGGCGCAAACGGTTGACCAGCTTGGGCGTCCATTCGCTCAGGACTTTCAGGTCGGGATTGGACAAGGTCATCTGATACTGCGTGCGGCTCACGCGGTCTTCGATGGTCAGGTCCTGCACCGGCTGCATGTAGACCGTCAGGCCGTCCTGCTTCGCCAGGGCCTGCTCCAGCCGCGCCATCACCGTGCGCAGGTCGCCGTTGCGCTCGGATTGCGGCTTGAGCGCGATCTGCATGCGGCCGGCGCTCAAGGTGGCGTTGCTGCCGTCCACCCCGATGAAGGACGACACCGCCTGCACGTCGGGGTCCTCCAGCACCAGGCGCGCGGCCGTGCGCTGGCGCTCGGACATGGCCGGGAAGGAGATCGATTGCGGCGCCTGGGTGATGGCCTGGATCAGGCCCGTGTCCTGCTGCGGGAAGAAACCCTTGGGAATCACCAGATAAAGCAGCACGGTCAGCGCGAAGGTCGCCAGCGCCACGATCAGCGTCAGCGGCTGGTGGCGCAGCACGACCTGCAGCCAACGGTCGTAGCCGGCGATGACGCGGTCGATGAAGGCGCCCGTGGCCTGATGGAAGCGGCCATGCTTCTGCTCGGACTCGGCGCGCAGGAGGCGCGCGCACATCATCGGCGTCAGGGTCAGCGACACCACCAGCGATATCAAGATGGACACCGCCAGCGTGATGGCGAACTCGCGGAACAGCCGCCCCACCACCTCGGTCATGAAGAGCAGCGGGATCAGCACCGCGATCAGCGAAAAGGTCAGCGAGATCAGCGTGAAACCGATCTGCGAAGCGCCCTTGAGCGCGGCCTGCAGCGGCGTTTCGCCCTCCTCGATGTGGCGGGCGATGTTCTCGATCATGACGATGGCGTCGTCCACCACGAAGCCGGTGGCGATCGTCAGCGCCATCAGGGTCAGGTTGTTGATGGAGAAGCCGGCCAGATACATGATGCCGAAGGTGCCCACCAGCGACAGCGGCACCACCACGCTGGGAATCAGCGTGGCCGTCAGGCTGCGCAGGAACACGAAGGTCACCATGACCACCAGGGCCACGGCCAGCATCATCTCGAACTGCACGTCGGCCACCGAATCGCGGATGGTCTGGGTGCGGTCGGACACCACGCTCACGTCCAAAGTCGCGGGCAAGGCGGCGCGCAGCTGCGGCAGCAGCGCCTGGATCCGGTTGACCACGTCGATCACGTTGGCGCCCGGCTGGCGCTGGATGTTGAGCAGGATGGCGGGCTTGTCGCCGGCCCAGGCCGCCTGGCGCGTGTCCTCGGCGCCTTCGACCGCGCGCGCCACGTCGGACAGGCGCAGCGGCGCGTTGTTCTTGTAGGCGATGATCAGGTCGTTGTAGTCGGTGGGCGTCTTGAGCTGATCGTTGGCGTTGATGGTGGTGGAGCGCTGCGGCCCGTCCAGGTTGCCCTTGGGCTGGTTGACGTTGGCGCCGACGATGGCCGTGCGCAGGTCCGACATCGCCAAGCCGTTGGCCGCCAGCGCCTGTGGATTGACCTGCACCCGCACCGCCGGCCGCTGCCCGCCCGCCACGCTGACCAGGCCCACGCCGGGAATCTGCGACAGCTTCTGCGCCACCCGCGTATCCACCAGGTCGCGCACCTGCGGCAGCGGCATGGTGGGCGAGGTGATGGCCAGCGTCAGCACCGCCGCGTCCGCCGGGTTGACCTTGTTGTAGGTCGGCGGCACCGGCAGGTCGCTGGGCAGCAGGTTGGAGGCCGCGTTGATCGCCGCCTGCACCTGCTGCTCGGCCACGTCCAGCGGCAGGGTCAGGTTGAACTGCAGCGTGATGACCGAGGCGCCGCCCGAACTGGTGGACGACATCTGGTTCAGGCCCGGCATCTGCCCGAACTGCCGCTCCAATGGCGAGGTGACCAGCGAGGTCATCACGTCGGGGCTGGCGCCGGGATACAGCGTCACCACCTGGATCGTCGGATAGTCCACTTCCGGCAGCGCCGAAACGGGCAGCAGCCGGTAGGCGATGAAACCGGCGATCAGAATGGCCACCATCGACAGCGTGGTGGCCACCGGACGCAGGATGAACAGGCGCGACGGGCTCACGATGTTTCCCGGCTTATTTCGACGGCGGCGTGGTGCCGGCCGGGGCGCCCGCGCCCAGGTTCTTGTCGCGGGCGGCGGGGATCACGTCCGAGCCGCCAGCCACTTCCACCTTGGCGCCCGCGCGCAGGCGATCGGTGCCTTCGACCACCACCCGGTCGCCGGGCTGCAGGCCTTCGTTGACGGCCACCATGCCATTGTTGACCGCGCCCAGCTTCAGCTGGCGCACCTGCACGGTATTGTCCGGCTGCACCAGGAACACGAAGGCGCCGGCCGAACCTTGCTGGATGGCGGCGGTGGGTATCGCGGTCACATCCTTGCGCGTGAGCACATGCAGGCGCACGTTGACGAACTGGTTCGGGAAGAGCGCGTCGTCGGCGTTTTCGAAGCGCGCCTTCAGCTTCAAGGTACCGGTGGTCACGTCGATCTGGTTGTCCATGGTTTCCAGCTGGCCGGTGGCGATGCGCCGGGTGTCGGCGCGGTCGTAGGCGTCCACGGCCAGCGTCTTGCCGGCCGCGATCTCGGCGCGCACTTCGGGCAACTGGGTCTCGGGCAGCGTGAACACCACGGAAATCGGCTGGGTCTGCGTGATCACCACCAGGCCATTGGTGTCAGAGCTGGACACCAGATTGCCGCGGTCCACCTGGCGCAGGCCCAGGCGGCCGCTGATCGGCGCCGTGATCCGCGCGTAGTCCAGTTGCAGGCGGGCATTGTCCACATTGGCCTGGTCGCTCTTGACCGTGCCCTCGTACTGGCGCACCAGCGCGGCCTGCGTATCGACCTGCTGCTTGGCGATCGAGTCCTGCTTGTACAGGGCCTGATAGCGCTGCAGGTCGCGCCGCGCGTTCTCCAGCTGCGCCAGATTCTGCATCTGCGTGCCGCGCGCCTGGTCCAGCGCCACCTGGAACGCCCGCGGGTCCACCTGCGCCAGCAGGTCGCCGGCCTTCACGCGCTGACCTTCCTGGAACGCCACTTCCACCAGTTCGCCGCTGACCCGGCTGCGCACGGTAACGGTGTTGTAGGCGGTGACCGTCCCCAGCGACTTCAGGTAGATGTCGATGTCCTGCTTGGTGGCCGTGGCAACGCGCACCGGCACCGCCGGCGTCATCATGGCGCCCGCCGGCGGCCTGCCGCCACGCGCTCCCGGCCCGCCTGCCCCGCCCGGCTTGGCCGCGGGCCGCAACACCAGCCAGGCGACGCCCGCCGCAACTAGCAATACCAACGCCAGCCCAAGCAGGCGGCGGCGGGTCCAACGGGTGGGCGGAGATACGGGACGGCTATCAGGCATGGAACAGTTCCGGCACGGGCGGAGAAAGCCGTATTGTGTACCAGACCGTCCCGGTTTCCAGCGCCGCGCTCCTTAGTTGAAACTGGGAGCAACAGGAATATGGGCGGAACGGAGGCGGGGCGCCTTACCCCGGGTGCTTGGCGGGCCCTGCCCCGCCCAAGCGCTGCTCGATGGGATACCCGCGTCGGGTGACGGTCTTCTTGCGCGGGAACTCTCGCGCCACACCCATCCTATGAGCTGCAGAGGGTCATCTGGAAGGGCACGTCGCGGGCGACCTGCTGAGGCTTGAACTCCCCGTCCTGGGTCGAAAAACGTATCCAGATCATGTACTTATTCGCGCTGATCTCGGGAAATACGCCCTGGGACGGGTCCAGCCAGACCCGCAGCAGCTGGAACTGTTTGCCGCCCAGCATCTGCTGGTAAGCCCCCTGCTCGCCCACGATGTCGGACTTGCGGCCGGACTCGCGCAGCAGGCGCAGGGCCAGGGTCAGGCCGTCATACAAGGGGATGAAGGGCGCCACCCAGGCCTGCAGGTCGGCGCAGCGGGCGGCCTCGGATTTGTTCTGCCAGGCGAAGTACGACGGCATGTCGACCTGCGTGGCGCTGCCCGGCACGGACAAGCGTCCGCGCAGGCTGGTCAGCCATTCGTTTTCGCGCAGGGACTGGCCGGTCTTGCCGGGCGCGGCCAGCGCCGTGGTCACCTTTTCCATTTCGCGCAGCATGGCTTCGAGCGCGTCCTGCGCCACGCCGGGGTGATCGCGCAGCCCGACCAGCGCCATGCGCTGGCGCTCCAGGTCTTGCAGGACCGCGCCCTTCACGTCGGTGCGTTCGCAGGCGTCGAGCAGATCGAACAGGGAGGTGACGGCAACCTGATGCAGGCGCGAGTCCCCCTCGCGGGCAAAGAAGAACAACCTGTCGAACAGGTATTCCAGCCGCAGATAAGCGCGGATGCGCTCATTGAAGGGGTATTCGTAAACAATCACGCTTCTTTACAGGCCCATCTGTGTTTGGCCGGTTGGCCAATGTGATTCAGGGGTGCCAGCCTAGCCTGGGGCTTGCCGGCCCGTCGTGCTCGCCAGCGCAAGCCAGCGGTCATGCAGGGTCTTCGCCTGCGCGCGCAATTGGTCCGGCGTAGTGCCGCCGTCATTGACGATGACGTCGTCGGCGACTTCCAGACGGCTTGCCCGCGCAGCCTGTGCCGCCATGATACGCCGGATGGCTGGCTCCGTCAGCCCGCTGCGCTGCCGCACCCGCGCCACCTGCGTGTCGGGGTCGCAGTCGACCACGCAGATGCGGTCCAGCCGCGCCCGCCAGCGCGGCAGCGATTCCACCAGCAGCGGCACCACGAAGACCAGGTAGACGCCACGCGCCGCATCGGCCTGGCGCTCGGTCTCCTGCCCGATAACGGGATGCAGCACGGCTTCCAGCCGCAAGCGCACTTGCGGATCCGAGAACGCCTGGTCGCGCATCCAGGCACGGTCCAGCGCGCCGTCCGGCGTCAGCGCGCGCGGGCCGAACTCGCGTTCGATCGCGGGCATGGCCGCCCCGCCCGCGGCGGTAAGCGTACGCGCGATCTCGTCGGTATCGACCAGCGTGGCGCCCCATTCCGCGAGCATGTCCGCGACCCGGGACTTGCCCGACCCGATGCCACCCGTCAGACCTATTTTCAACATACCGCCCATCCCATGCAGGGCATGACCCGCCCTATTGCAAAAACTGCCCCAGCCCAAGTTCGCCGCCCACCAACAGCGTCACCACGCCCGCCAGCGCAAGATAGGGTCCGAAGGGCAGCGGCTGTCCGCGGCCGGCGCGGCCGCTCAAGGTCAACGCGCCGCCGATCAGCACGCCCAGCAGCGACGCGCTCAGCAGCAGCGTCGGCAGGGCCTCCACGCCGAACCAGGCGCCCAGCGCCGCAAGCAGCTTGAAGTCGCCGTAGCCCATACCCCCGCGTCC